>JALVPA010000191.1 GCA_027026055.1 Campylobacteraceae bacterium
GTATTGCTTTTGAAGGCTTTTTTGGGTGGATGGCTTGGACTTCGCGGGGTGCTGCAGGTTTTTTTCGGTATTCAGCCCTTGGTTTTTAAAAGCCATCTTTTTCCGTTTGTTCTGGTTATCGTGATCATAATCCTTTCTCAACTTATGTTTATCGTTTAACGTTGTAAATCAATTCGACCTTTGAATTGTTATACAACACATCAATGCAATTTTTTTGATTGTATTTTTGTTGTTTATGCCCTTCGATTTCTATTTTCTCCAATTCAAGTTCATTGATTACATACCTCGGCTTTTATATCGGTCGGTATTGCGGTACGCTTGAGTTTCCAGACGAACACAAAAATGAAAACATATTAAAAAATTATCTTAATGATAAGTAAGTAAAATACGATAAAAATTTTCAAGGAGCCGTTATGGAACAAGTGCTGTTTAAAGAGAAGTTTCCTCTCTATACCAAAACGATCGAGAAACGCTATACGATGCAAGAGCTTACCGACTATTTTCGCAATAAAATAGAAGAACACCCCATAGCGGGATTTATCACGATGTTCGATCACTATGCATATACTTCTGCCAAACCCGAGCACGCTATCGCCGAAGATATCGTCGATGTCAAAAACGTCGTTTTCTGCTTCGGAAAAGAGATACCTCACCCTTACGTACCCGCTGTGAGACCTCGAAGCATTGCCGTGTGTGAAACGAAAGAGAGTTTTGTCATCTCTTTTATGGAAGCACCCAACGAAAAGTTGACGCAAGTGATGATCGATTGGGTCGAAGCGCTTTAAGCCTTATGGCTTAACGCCTCAAAAACCACATTATCAGCGACACTATCGCCGACACTACCACCATCGACGTAATCGGTATAAAGACAAAGGTATGCTCGCTTTTGTACTTGATATCGCCCGGCAGATTGCCGAACCAGTCCAAAAGACCGTATTTATACGCTACTCCGGCTACAATCAACACGATACCGATATAGATAAGAAAGTTACCGCCGTTCATGCCGTATCCTTTCAATGTTCAAAATTTTTCACTTCCTTATTACTCCTTATACTTTGTCGTATCTCATACGTTTGCGAAGCATGTGCGAATTACAGTGAGGAGGCGGGACTTTAGTCCCGTATGTAGGACTGAAGTCCTGCCTCCATAGGGAATGCCTCTTGTGGATAAGAGTGTTTTCGATTCCATATTCCACATTAAAACCAAACCGTATCTCTTCACTCTTCACAATATTGCGGGACTAAAGTCCCGCCTCCAAAAAATTCCTCATTCCTCATTCAAAAAAGTCTCTATCTTCTCTATTGCTTCTACCGCACCCATAGGTAGCGCAATCTCTGCATCATGCGCTTCGCGCGGATTGATGCGTATGAGCGGCACGTTAAAATGCCGAGCGATATCTTCGCTTGTACGGCGTACGGTCGGTACCGCCGTTCCGGCGCCGACTTCGACGATAGCGAGCGAGGCGCCCTCCTCTTCGAGCGTAGCAAGCCACGCTTGCAAACGTACGCTTTGTGCATCGGTACGGCGGCTCTCCCACATCCAATCGCCGAACATCAAGATATTGGGGCGCGCTAAGGTACCGCAATCGGGACATCGCGGCAAAGGCTCTTGTGCGCGGAAGTTGTCGTCTATCTCTATGTGCACATCGTCTTCCGACCAAATTTTACCTTGACAATTTCGGGTACATTGGAGGTGACGAATCGAGCCGTGACACTCCATAATACGCGCTTCGTCAAATCCCGCTTTTTGAAATTGACCGTCAACATTGGATGTGAAGACAAAATATTTATATTTTTTAGTATCACCCCATCTTTTGAGTATCCGAAAGCCTTTATGCGGTACGGTGTCGCGGTAAAGATGCAGCCTATGCCCGTAAAACGCCCATGCTAAGGCGGGATCGTTTTCGAACCACTGCGGGTTGGCGAGTTCTTCGAAGCGAAGCCCGAGTTTGCGCGCGGCGGGATAGGCGCGCCAAAACCCCTCTACCCCGCGAAAATCGGGCAAACCGCTATCGACCCCCATTCCCGCTCCCGCGGTAATGAGCAACGCATCCGCTTCGGCAATCGTTCGTGCCGCCCTTCGTATCGTATCGTTCGTTTGCATAGCTAATTATACCCTCTTTACGTCACGTAGTGTATAATGCGCTTCATGGCACAAACATTTTTTTCGATCGCTTTTGTTTATCTTTTTATTGTGTTGGGTTATCTTGCCAAACGGATTTTCAAAGAGCGGATGGACCCCAAAACCTTGACATTGATGTCGGTCTATTTTATGCAACCCTTTGTCAGCGTATGGGGGTTTAGTACCGCCAAACTACATCCCGAGCATTTTGCGGTGGTAGGGATCTATTTCGGCATTATTCTCGTGCTTCTCGTTCCTTCCGTCTTTCTTGCCAAAATCATTTTCAACGATCCCAAAAAACGCTCTATCTTTTCCATCGCCGGATTTGTAGGCAATACGGGAAATATCGGTATTCCTCTCGGTATCGCGCTTTTCGGCGAACAAAGCGTCATCTACACCACACTCATCAATATCGCCAATGTCGTGGTGGTCTATGTTTTGGGCGCTTATATCTATTCGCGCGGGAGTTTCGATGTCAAAACCTCGTTGCTCAATATCGTCAAAATTCCCATCATCCCCGCTTCCGCCGTCGCGATGGTGCTCAATTTGATGCAAGTACCCATGCCTGCGCAGTTGTTGGAACTTTTCAAAATGGGTGCGTATAGCGGTATCGTGCTACAGCTCTTTTTGCTCGGAACCTTTCTCTACGGTATCAAGATCCGCGAAGTGCACCCCAAACTCTTTATCGGAACTTTGAGTCAGAAGTTTGTTTTCGTTCCCTTTTTTAGCGCACTCATCCTCTCATGGACCGATCTGTCGCTTTTCGTACAAGTGGTGATTTTGATGGAGATGACGACCCCGCTGGCGGTTGCCAATATCAACCTCGCCTCGCTCTACGACTGTCGTCCGCACGATGTCACGG
>JALVPA010000192.1 GCA_027026055.1 Campylobacteraceae bacterium
AGCACAACACCTACGTACATAGCGGCGAATCCTATCTGGCGATCCAGATAGACGCCGCGGTCAATCCGGGAAATAGCGGCGGACCCGCTATCTCCGACGGTAAAATCGTCGGCGTGGTGATGCAGGTGATCAAACGCTCTCAAAATATCGGCTATCTCGTACCGACCGTCATGGTGCGACATTTTCTCAAAGATGTCGAAGACGGCAGATACGACGGATTTCCCGATTTGGGTATCGGGACGCAAAAACTCGAAAATCCCGCGATGCGGCGCTACTTCAATCTCGACGAAAACACCACCGGCAAAGTGGTGGACAAAATCGTCTACGGCTCTCCCGCCGAAGGTATCTTGAAAGAGGGCGATATCTTGACCGCCATCGACGGACACCGTATCGAAAACGACGGTACCGTCGCGTTTCGAACGCACGAATATACCAATTTTTACTACTATGTGGACATGCATCAACTTGGAGAGTCCGTACGACTCGATATCATTCGCGACGGCAAAAAGATGCGGGCGGATATCCCGCTTACCAAGACGGGCGACGATCTCTATCTGGTCAAAACCACGCGTTACGACGTGATGCCCACCTATGTCGTCTACGGCGGTTATGTTTTTTCGCCGTTGACGCGCAATTTGATACGCGCGACCAATCGCAATCGCCTCAGACTTAGCTGTTTGGCGGCAAAATGGCGGGAAAAAGAGAAAGAAGAAGCGGTGGTGCTGGTCAAAGTGTTGGCATCCGACATCAGCCGAGGCGATTACGATTTCGGCATGTGGAGCTTCGACAAGGTTAACGGCAAGCCTTTTAAAAATTTCCATGAGTTCTACAAACTCATGGAGGAGAGTGAAGCGTCTTATTATGTGCTTGAAGACAAAGAGGGCGTCAAGGTCATTATCGATAGGAACGAAGCGCGCAAAAAAGGACGAGAGATATTGCATAAATACAATATCGAATACGACAGAAGCGAGGATTTAAGAAGCGGTGGAAAAACCGAATAAGATCGAAAGACTCAAACGCAAGTTGCTCCCTTGCGCTTTCGAAGAGAAGCTCGATACGATCGATTATGAGAGGGTAGGGGAAGAGGAGCGTTTCTATCTCAAAAACTTCGGCATCTACAATACCAAGCTCCGTCCCGAACGTTTTATGCTGAGGTTGCGCCTTTCGGGCGGTCGTATCGATACGGAGCGACTCGAAGCGCTTGCGGCGACGGTAAAACGAGAAAGAGCGCGTATGATACTCACCGCTCGGGCGCAGATGGAGATACACGATATCGCTCCTTCGCGCATACGCGAGGTGTATCGCGAAATAAAAGCGCTTGGATTTCGGACATGGCAGACCCTTACGGACAACGTACGCGGTATCGTCACCGACCCCTTCGATGGAGAGAGTTTGCACGGTTTTATGTCTGTGATGCCCTTGATCGAAGCGATGGAAGCACGCGTGCTCGGTCGTTGCGATCGGATGGGGATGCTACCGCGCAAGTTTAATGTCGCCGTCACCGCAAACAGCGAACCGACCGTCGGGTTTTTCGGTAACGACGTCGCTTTTTTGCCCGCGCGAATGGGCGAAGAGAAAGGATTTCATCTTTATCTCGGCGGCAAACACAACGCAGCGGCGCAAAATAGCGGTTTGTTTCTTTTGGCGGATGAGGTTCCGGAGGTGTTCGAGACGATCGTGGCGTACTATATCGACAAAGGATCGCGCGGAACGCGTGCAAGGACGCGGCTTTTTTATATGATAGAGTCGATGGGGTTTTCTCGGTTTGTCGAAGAGCTGACGAGGCGCCACCCCAAAGCGTTGCGAAAAGGCGGCGAAACGCACCTTCGCAAAAGCGTTGCGACGGATGTCGTTGTGTTGCGAGACGACAAACGGGCGTGTCGTGTGCATACGCGGTGGGGTGAAGCGGATAGCGAGACCATAGCGCGCACAATCGAAATATCGAAGCGAACCGGCGCACGGATACGTATCGGCGTCGATCAACATTTCTATCTTTTGGGACTTTCCGAGAGCGAAGCCGAAGCGATAGCCCCGGATAAAACGGCGCGTGTGACGGCATGTGCGGGGAGTCGTTATTGTCCTTTGTCGTTGTGGGATATCAAGCGCGATGTCGAAACGTTACCGCTGGAGAGCTTGGCACGTCACGATATTCGCGTAGGCTTTTCGGGATGCCTTAAAGGATGCGGGAGACATCATCACACCGATATCGGCTTGGTAGGGGTGCGTACCAATATCTACGGCAAAACCGAACCTGCGGCAAGAGTGTTTGTCGGCGGAGAGTACACGATACGCGGAGTTCCTGCGAGACTCTTGCTACCTTCGGTGCCCAAACATGCGCTTCGCTCGGTCATAGAGACGATTGTCGCACTATACGAAGCGAGCGGCGAATCGGATTTCGAATATTTTTCACGAAATTTGCTCAATCGTTACGAAGAGGGGTGTGCGACCCTATGGATCGTCGCGTCGCATTTGTTGCAAAAGCCGATAGCGCCGCCTTCGTCGGGGGATGAACGGAAGTGTTTCGATTATTTCAAGCAAATGGGAGTCGTCCGCGAAGAGAAAGAGGCTTCATGTCTCGAGGCGGCAAAACGCCTGATGTGGGAGATGTGGCATCGCGGCGATTAACGCAAATGACGCTTCAAAAAGGCTTTGAGTTCTCTATAGGTCTCTTTCGATTCGGGCGATTCGGGTAATACGAAATAATCCACGTGCGAAAGTCCTTCGAAGAGATGAAGTTCGCTCGGAACATTTGCGGCGCGAAGCTTTCGATGGACACGTGCCGTGAGGCTCAAAAACAAATCGCGCGTCCCCGTCACGAGCATGGTGGGCGGGAAGTGCGAAAAGTCGCCGTAAATCGGAGAGAGACCCGATTCTTTGAGGTCGTGTCCGTCGGCATAGAGTTTCGCCGCTGCGGCGATGAAACCGTCATAGGTGACGATTTTGCGATCGACGGCTTCGTTGACATAGAGCGAATCCCCCG
>JALVPA010000193.1 GCA_027026055.1 Campylobacteraceae bacterium
GAGATTATCCGTGCGCACAGCATCAACCTCTCCTATCTACTCGGCAAACTTCACGCGCTTGAAGTGGTCAATATGGACATCAGCAAACTTTTCGACGGCAAAAAATATTTCAAAATCGACTTTGCTCACCGCGTGGACGAAAGCGAAATCCCCCTGATCGAGCGTATCGTTCACGAATCGTTCGACTGCGATCGAAGCTATCCACTACGCAAACCTACGCTCAAAGCAGAAGATATCGATATCGACTGCGACCACTCCAAGAGCTATGCGGTAATGCATCTGCGCGCGCCGGATCAAAAGGGCTTGCTTGCTTATGTCATCAAACTATTCGATAGCCTCGGCATCGACATCGTGACGGCGAAAGTACACACCATCAAAAAACGTACGCGCGATCTCTTTCTCATCGAAAAAAATGGAAACTTTTGCCATAATACGGAACTCATAATTCGGAAACTTACCGACGATACAACAAAAAAGGATGGCTAATGTGCGGCATAGTCGGCTATATCGGTCCCAAAGAAAAAAAAGAGATACTGCTTGACGGGCTTCAAGAGCTCGAGTATCGCGGTTACGATTCGGCGGGTATCGCCATCGTCGAAGAGGGGGCGTTGCACCACTTCAAAGCGGTAGGCAAACTCGAAAATCTACGCCGAAAAACCGAAAATTTCACAAGCTCAGGCTTCGGTACGGCGATCGGACATACCCGCTGGGCAACGCACGGTAAGCCGACCGAGCTCAATGCTCACCCTCACCTCGGCAAATTCAGCTATGTCGTACACAACGGCATCATCGAAAACTACCAAGCGCTCAAACGCGAACTGCAAGAAGAGGGGATCGACTTTTTAAGCCAGACCGATACCGAAACGATCGTGCATCTTTTCGAAAAATACTACACCGAAACCCAAGATGCCTTCGAAGCGTTTCGTAAAACCGTCGAAAAACTCGAAGGCGCATATGCGACGCTGCTCATCACGGAAGTAGCGCCCGATACGATCTTTTTCGCCAAAAACGGCTCACCGATGCTGATCGGTTTCGACGGCGACGATATCTACTTCGCTTCTTCCGATACCGCCGTCATCGGCAAAGCTAAAGAGGTTTACTATCTCGAAGACGGCGAATACGGCTACGCCAAATCGGGCAAAGTGCACCTTTTCGATGCCAACGGCGAAAAAGAGTTTACTTGCAAGCCCCTGCCCGCCGACAAGCTCTCCGCACAAAAAGAGGGCTATCGCTTCTTTATGGAAAAAGAGATCTACGAGCAAAGCGAAGTGGTCGGCGATGCGATGCTGGGGCGCGTACAGGATGAAAGCATCTACTTCGAAGAGTTAAGCGAAGGCTTTTTCGACGGTATCGAAGCGATCAAGATATGCGCCTGCGGTACCAGCTACCATGCGGCGCTTACGGCGTCGTATCTCTTCGAACGTATCGCAAAGATCCGCTGCGAGGTGGAGATAGCGTCTGAGTTTCGCTACAAAGAGCCGCTGCTAAGCAGCGATACGCTCTTTGTCACCATTAGCCAAAGCGGTGAAACCGCCGATACCCTTGAAGCGCTCAAGATGGCAAAACGCGCAGGGCTTAAAAGTCTCACCGTTTGCAATGTCGACAACTCCTCCATCGTCAGAGAGAGCGATACGGCGATACTCACGCGCGCCGGTATCGAAAAAGGGGTTGCCAGCACCAAAGCCTTCGCCACGCAAACGATGGCGCTTTGGATGTTGGTGCTGTACATCGGCGAAAAGCGCGGTACGATCGACAAAGAGACCCTATGCCGCGAAATCGACGCAATGCGTCATGTCCCCAAGGCACTGAAAGTCACCGATACGCTCCATGCGCGTATCCATCGTCTCTCCAAACGTTATCTGCACGGGCACGGCTTCTTCTTTATCGGGCGCGATATCTTCTATCCGCTGGCGTTAGAGGGCGCGCTCAAACTCAAAGAGATCAGTTACCTGCACGCCGAAGGCTATCCCGCGGGCGAGATGAAGCACGGTCCCATCGCCTTGGCGGACAGCGAACTCTTTACCATCGCGCTTATGCCAAAAACGATGCATTACGAAAAGATCAAATCCAATGTCGAAGAGCTGAGCGCGCGAGACGCGACTATCTGCGCCATCTCGCCGCTACCTTTCGAACTTGCCGACGACTTTATCCCGACGACATTCGATACGCATCCGATGGTGGAGTTTTTCGAGATGATGGTCATTACGCAACTGCTTGCCATGGAGATCGCGATACGCCTCGGCAACGACGTCGATATGCCGAGAAATTTGGCAAAGAGCGTGACCGTAGAATAAACATTTGTGTGCTATAATAGCGCCGCTTGTAAAGCGGTATACTCCTTCATCATTTTGAGTGCTGATGTAGCTCAGCCGGCTAGAGCACTTGATTCGTAATCAAGAGGTCACGGGTTCGAGTCCCGTCATCAGCTCCACTGCTTCGTCCATACTCTTATATACAATCCAAAGAAATCCCTCCATGCGTTTTGGGTGCAACGGGATATAATGGCGAAATGAAAAAGGTTTTTAGCGTATCTGTGATCACGCAAGATGAAAAAGAGGCGATCGTTGCGTGGACAAAAGATAGTAGTGAAATCAAAAAGGTGATGTGGGGCATCGGCGACGACAAAACGGCAAAACGCTATGCCGATACGCTCTTTTCTCTGTTTGACAAGTATGAGAGCAATCTAAAGATCGGCACGAAGTTGTATAGGGGAATGAGTTTTGTAAAAGAGGACTATTTTTTCTATGGCTATGACAAGATCAAAAAGGGAGACAGGCACACCCCAGATACAAAGGCTATCGTTTCGTTTTCAACAAACAAACGCAAAGCCTTTGAGTATGCAAGCTCCGATAGACACTATAAGGTGGTGTATATCCTTGAAGAAGACGATAGCGCGTTGGATATTTCAAAAATTTCAGTAAAACCCGAAGAGGAAGAGAGTATAATAACCAAAGGCAAGGTTTATTT
>JALVPA010000194.1 GCA_027026055.1 Campylobacteraceae bacterium
TCGTCTCCAACCCGTTGGACGTCATGACGTATGTCGCGCTCAAATATACCGGTTTCCCGAGAGAGCGCGTGATGGGGATGGCGGGAATTTTGGATGCGGCGCGCATGGCGCACTTTATCTACGAAAAGCTCGAATACGGTGCGGGACAGATTCGTGCGACGGTCATGGGTGGTCACGGTGATACGATGGTGCCGCTTCCGAAATTTACGACGGTGGCGGGCGTGCCGATCGAAGATCTGCTTGACTCCGAAGAGATCGGCGAAATCGTGCGCAAAACGCGCAACGGCGGTGCCGAGATCGTCAATTTGCTCGGTAACGGCTCCGCATACTATGCCCCCGCCAAATCGACGACGGTAATGGTCGAGGCGATCTTGAAAGATACCAATCAAATCCACTCCTGCGCTATCTTGCTCGACGGTGACTACGGCTATAGCGACGTCGTCTCCGGTGTTCCCGTGATGATCGGTGCGGGCGGCGCGGAGCAAGTGATCAACATGACGCTCAAACCGCTTCAGCAAAAGCGTTTCAAAAACTCCGTTATGGCGGTGCGCGAACAGATAGACAAACTCTACGAGACGGGTTTCTTCGACGAACTCGAAGCAAGCGGCAATACCTCCGAAGAAAAGAGCGAAGACGATGCAAAGGCGTAAAGTAGGGATCGTCGGCGCGGGAGCGGTCGGCGCGACGGCCGCTTACTCGTTGGCGATGATGGGAGTTTGTAGTGAAATCGTGCTCTATGATATCGCCGAAGGCGTGGCGCTGGGCAAGGCGATTGACATTGCTCAAGCGACACACTATGCCGTGCGTCCTACGATCGTCTCCGCTGCACGTACGCCTGCGCATATGCAAGGATGCGATATCGTCGTCATTACCGCAGGGGTCCCGCGTAAAGGGGATATGACACGCGAAGATCTGCTTGCCATCAATGCCAAGATCATGAAAAGCGTCGTCGAAGACGTGATGCGCTATTCGCCCGATGCCATCATCATCTGCGTCTCCAATCCGTTGGACGTGATGACTTATGTGATTCATAAAATGACGGGCTGGCCGCGAGAGCGTATCGTCGGAATGGCCGGTGCGCTCGACGGTGCGCGCATGGCGTATCAGATACGCAAAAAAATAGGTTTTGGCGCCAACGAGATCGGTACGTTGGTGATCGGCGATCACGGTCAGCATATGATCCCGCTTCCGCAAAAGGTGCAAGTGGGTTCGGTCGATGTTGCGTCGCTACTCAATGAAAAAGAGCTCGAAGAGGTCATCGAAGGGACGCGAAAAGGCGGAGCCGAAATCGTCGGACATCTCGGTACGTCGGGGTATTACGCGCCGGGTCGTGCGGTAGCGCATATGGTCGAAGCGATACTCGACGATACCAAGGCGGTGGTTGCTTCTTCTGTCTTGCTCGACGGCGAATACGGCTATAAAGACGTCTGTGTCGGCGTACCCGTCGTATTGGGTGCCAAAGGAGTGGAAAAGATCATCGAAATGGAGCTTGACGATGAGACGAAAGCGAAATTCGCCGTTTCGGTAGAGAGCATCGCATCAGGTATCGCCGTACTCGAAAAAAACGGATTTTTCGATCGTGCGTCCTGACACAACACATCAGTATTATCATAGTATAAGGAGAAACGATGGAGTATAGAATAGAAAAAGATACGATGGGAGAGATGCAAGTTCCTGCGGACAAATATTGGGGTGCGCAAACGCAACGCTCCGTTCAAAACTTCCGCATAGGTAATGAAAAGATGCCGATGGAGGTGATTCGCGGTTTTGCCAATCTCAAAAAAGCGTGTGCCTTGGTCAACAACGAACTCGGCAGACTTGACGACGCCAAAGCCGATGCGATCGCCAAAGCGTGCGATATGGTGCTTGCGGGAGAGTTGGACGATAACTTTCCGTTGGTCGTATGGCAAACCGGCTCGGGTACACAATCCAATATGAACGTCAACGAAGTGGTGGCGAACAAAGCGACGGAACTGCTCGGCGGCGACTTTACCAAAGAGAAGTTGGTGCACCCCAACGACGACGTCAACAAAGGACAAAGCTCCAACGACACCTATCCGACGGCGATGCGTATTGCGGAAACGGTAGCGGTCGTAGACGATTTGTTACCCGCGCTCGATCAACTCAAAGCGACTTTGCAAGCCAAATCGGAGGCTTTTAAAGAGATTGTCAAAATCGGACGTACGCACCTGCAAGACGCGACACCGTTGACACTCGGGCAGGAGCTAAGCGGTTATGTGGCGATGTTGGAGACCAACCGTCAACAGATCGAGGATGCGCTCAAATATGTGCGAGAATTGGCGATCGGTGGGACGGCGGTAGGTACGGGACTCAACTCGCACCCCGAATTTAGCGAACGCGTTGCCGAAAAGCTCAATAGCTTTATGCCCAAAAATTACGGTTTCGTTTCGCAACCCAACAAATTCCACGCCCTAACGGGGCACGACGCGGAAGTGGTGCTTAGCGGCGCGCTCAAAGCGTTGGCGGCAAACTTGATGAAGATCGCCAATGACATCAGATGGCTTGCCAGCGGTCCGCGTTGCGGTATCGGCGAGATTACCATTCCCGCCAACGAACCGGGTAGCTCCATCATGCCGGGTAAAGTCAACCCGACCCAGTCCGAAGCGATGACGATGGTGGCGGTGCAAGTGATGGGTAACGATGCGGCGGTCGGCTTTGCCGCAAGTCAAGGCAATTTCGAACTCAATGTCTTCAAGCCGGTCATCGCCTACAATATCTTGCAATCGATCAAATTGCTTGCCGATACGATGCGTAGCTTTGATGTCAACTGTGCGGTCGGTATCGAACCCAACGAAGAAAAAATCGTGCACTATCTCAACGATTCGTTGATGCTCGTAACTGCGCTCAATCCCCATATCGGTTACGAAAAAGCGGCAAAGATCGCCAAAACGGCGCACGAAAGAGGCACGACGCTCAAAGAAGAGGCGGTCAGACTCGGTATCTTGAGCGAAGAAGAGTTCGATAGATATGTGCGCCCGGAAGAGATGATCGCCCCGAAAGCCTAAAGGTTTCTCTCGGCGGTAGCGTTACGTAAGGTGACGCAAACCGCACTTCGACTGTGTAGATTTTTACCACCCTTGTTCAAATCACCCTCAATTATTATCTAATTAATATGTTATTATCGAACATCGGCGTATAATAGTAGGAATTATCGAGAAAGGAGACTGCATGAATATTCATGAGTATCAGGCAAAACAGATTTTTGCCGAGTACGGTGTGCCTACGCCGAGAGGTATCGTAGCCAATACACCGGACGAGGCGGTCAAAGCGGCTGAAGAACTCGGAGGTAACCTCTGGGTGGTCAAAGCGCAAATCCACGCGGGTGGACGCGGTCTCGGAGGCGGTGTCAAAATCGCCAAAAGCATCGACGAAGTGCGCGAACTCGCTTCGCAAATCATCGGTATGACACTGGTAACGCACCAAACGGGACCCGAAGGGAAATTGGTACAAAAAGTCTATATCGAAGAGGGTGTCGATATCAAAGACGAATTTTATCTCGGCGTGGTACTCGATCGCGCCAAAGAGATGCCGGTGATCATGGCGTCCACCGAAGGGGGTATGGAGATCGAGAAGGTCGCCGAAGAGACGCCCGAAAAGATCGTCAAGGTCGCCGTCGATCCGGCGATCGGTTTCCAAGGTTTCCACGGACGCGAGTTGGTTTTCGGTCTCGGCATCGAGGATAAAACGGAGCAAAAAAACCTTATCGACTTCGCAAAAAAACTCTTTTCGGTCTATATGGACAAAGATGCGGAGCTCATCGAAATCAACCCGCTCGTCAAAACGGGCAACGGCGAATTTATCGCGCTTGATGCGAAGATGGGCTTTGATGACAGTGCGCTTTACAGACACCCCGAAATCGAGCAGATGAGAGACATCTCCGAAGAAGATCCCGACGAAAGAGAAGCCTCTCAGTACGGACTCAGCTACGTCGCGCTCGACGGAGAGATCGGCTGTATGGTCAACGGCGCGGGTCTGGCGATGGGTACGATGGATACCATCAACTATATGGGCGGTACGCCCGCCAACTTCCTCGACGTGGGCGGTAAAGCGACGGCGGAAACGGTGGCGAAAGGGTTCGAAATCATTTTGAAAAACCCCAACGTCAAGTCGATTTTCGTCAATATCTTCGGCGGTATCGTACGTTGCGACCGTATTGCCAACGGTATCTTGGAGGCGACGAAAATGGTGGATGTCAAAGTGCCCGTCATAGTCAGACTCGACGGTACCAATGCCGAAGAGGCTGCGGAGATCCTCAAAAATGCGAATATCGAAAACGTCATTCCCGCATCAGATCTTGCCGACGGCGCGAGAAAAGCGGTCGCGGCGGCGAAAGGAGAGTTGTAATGAGTATTTTGGTCAACAAAGATACGAAAGTGATCGTTCAAGGATTTACGGGTAGCGAAGGTACCTTCCATGCGGAGCAGTGTATGGCGTACGGTACCGATATCGTCGGCGGTGTTACTCCCGGTAAAGGCGGACAAGAGCATCTCGGCAAACCGGTGTTCAATACCGTTAAAGAGGCGGTGGAAGCGACGGGTGCGACCGTTTCTATGGTATTCGTGCCGCCCGCGTTTGTCGCCGATGCGGTGATGGAAGCGGCGGAAGCGGGTATCGAACTTGCCGTCATCATCACCGAAGGCGCGCCGGTCAAAGATATGCAGATGGCAAAAGCGCATGCGGTCAAAAACGGCATGATGACAATCGGTCCCAACTGTCCCGGTATCATTACCGCCGAAGAGTGTAAAATCGGTATCATGCCCGGTAATATTTTCAAAAAAGGAAACGTAGGACTCATCTCCAAGTCCGGTACCTTGACCTACGAAGCGAGTAACCAAGTGGTCAAAGAAGGTTTGGGAATCACGACGGCGGTCGGTATCGGCGGCGACCCGATCATCGGATTAAGCTATAAGCAGCTTTTGCCGATGTTCGAAGCCGATCCCGAAACCGAAGCGATCGTTATGATCGGCGAGATCGGCGGGGATTTGGAGATCCAAGCGGCGAAGTTCATCAAAGAAAACATCAAAAAGCCGGTTGTGGCTTTCATCGCGGGGCAAACCGCACCCAAAGGAAAACGCATGGGGCATGCCGGCGCGATCGTCAGCGGTAGTGCGGGTACGGCAAAAGAGAAAATGGACGCGCTTGAAGCGGCAGGCGTCAAAGTGGTCGTCTCCCCCGCCGATATCGGAAAAGCGGTCAAAGAAGTACTTTCTTGAGTATGGCGACGGGACATTAGTCCCGTGTATAAACAAAAGTTTTTCGAAGAAAAGCATACCGAAACTCTTCACTATTAACTCATCACTAACCCTCGATTCCTCACTCCTCATTATTCATTGCTCTTTGCTCATTAAAATCAAACCATATCTCATCACTCATCACTCTTCTCTAAACCTCGGTTCCTCATTCCTCACAACTCGTTACCCTTTTTATTCGGTTAGGAGACAAGACTTCAGTCCTGTAAATTCGGGGTTAAAACCCCGCCTCCAAATTCTCTCGTTTCTTATTAACATCATACCAAATCTCTTCATTTTTCTCTCATCACTAAACGTCGGTTCTCATTACTCATTGCACATTACTCACTCTTTACTCTTCACTCTTCATTCCTCGTTCCTTATTCCTCGTTTCATCCTGTTTCCATTCCGTACAATAGACAAATCATTGCCTTTTTTTTTGCTTCGAAAGGTAACAACGCAGCTTATCGACCCAATAATTGGGGGTTATTTATAACGACATTACGAAAAGTAAGTTATCCTTCTTTTAAGTGAATAGAAGATATTGCGTCTTCTATAGCGTTCACGAAAACACAACAATCAAAGGGGATAATATGGCAGTAATGGCAGCTCCGGAAAACACTCCCGTATGGGTGAATACGTCGCGCTGCAAAGCATGCGATATTTGTGTAGACGCATGTCCTGCGGGCGTGTTGGCGATGAAACCCGAAGCTTCTTCGGTACTGGGTGCGATGATTAGCGTCGTCTTTCCCGATTCGTGCATCGGATGTAGCGAATGCGAATTGTGCTGTCCCGATTTCGCGATCTATGTGGCGGAGAAAAAAGAATATAAATTCGCGAAATTGACCGATTCCGCCAAAGCACGTCAAGAAGCGATTAGAAACAACGGTTACAGACTACCGGACGAATATAAGGAGGCAAACTGATGTCAGCGACAAGAGAGATTATTTCGAGCGGAAACGATTTGGCCGCTATCGCGGCGGTGGATGCGGGATGTAAATTTTTCGGCGGGTATCCCATCACCCCGTCAAGCGAAGTGATGCACACTATCTCCGACTTGCTTCCCAAGGCGGGCGGCGTAGCGATCCAGATGGAAGACGAGATCGGCGGTATCGCGGCGGCGATCGGTGCGGGTATGTCCGGTGTGCGTACGATGACGGCGACCTCGGGTCCCGGTGTTTCGCTCAAAGCCGAAAACCTCGGTCTTGCGCAAATGGCCGAAGTACCTTTGGTACTGGTCAACGTCATGCGCGGCGGTCCGTCGACAGGGTTGCCGACGCGTGTTTCTCAAGGCGATATCAACCAAGCCAAAAATCCCAGCCACGGCGACTACAAGTCGATCACCGTATGTGCGGGTACATTGGCGGAGTGCTATACCGAGACGGTACGCGCCTTTAACTTGGCGGATCGCTTCATGCAACCCGTTATCGTATTGCTCGACGAGACGTTGGGACATATGCACGGAAAAGCGATTATTCCGACGGCGGAAGAGACCCAAAAAGGCATCGTGCCTCGTAAAAAATTCGAAGGCGATCCGAAAGACTACAGACCCTACGACGTCCCCCAAGATCAACCCGCGGTGCTCAACCCGATGTTCCAAGGGTATCGCTATCACTTCACGGGGTTGCATCACGATGCAAACGGCTTCCCGACCGAAGAGATCGAAACGTGTCGTAAGCTGATCGACAGACTCTTTAGAAAAGTTGAAGAGCACAAAGACGAAATCGAAAGCAACGAAGAGTATATGCTCGACGATGCGGAAATTTTGCTCATCGGATACGGTTCGGCGTCGCTTGCGATCAAAGAAGCGGTCAATGTCCTCAGAGACCAGTACGGTATCAAAGCGGGGATGTTCAGACCGATTACGATCTGGCCTTCGCCCGAAAAACGTATGTATGAACTCGGACAAAAATTCGACAAGGTTTTGGTCGTCGAGTTGAACCAAGGGCAGTACTACGAAGAGGTACAGCGTGCGATGGAGCGACACAATATCGACAAGTTGACAAAAACCAACGGTCGTCCGTTCTCGCCGGCCGATATTATCGAAAAAGTGAAGGAGTTATAATATGGCATTTAACTACGACGAATATCTTAGATTGGAAAAGATGCCGACACTTTGGTGTTGGGGATGCGGCGACGGTGTGATTTTGAAAGCCTTTATCCGTGCGGTGGATAAGCTTGGATGGAGTAAAGACGACGTATGTGTCGTATCGGGTATCGGATGTTCGGGACGTTTCTCTTCTTATGTTGATTTTAACACGGTGCATACGACGCACGGTCGTACCGTAGCCTTTGCGACGGGTATCAAACTCGCTAATCCCGACAAACATGTCATATGTGTCGCCGGTGACGGAGACGCGTTGGCAATCGGAGGAAACCACACGATCCACGGATGCCGTAGAAACATCGACATTACGTTGATTGTCATTCAAAACTTTATCTACGGGTTGACCAACTCTCAAACTTCGCCTACGACACCGAGAGGGTTCTGGACGGTATCGCAAAAAGCGGGGAATATCGATCCGACTTTCGACGGATGTGAACTCGCTATAGCATCGGGGGCTTCTTTTGTCGCGCGAGAAAATGTCACGGCGCCTAAAAAACTTGAAAAAATTTTGAAAGAAGCAATGGAACATAAAGGCTTCTCTTACGTCGAAGCGATGTCGAATTGTCACATCAACCTCGGACGTAAAAACAAAATGCAAAGCGCCATGGCGAACCTCGACTGGATCGATTCGATTACTATGCCGAAGAAAAAATACGATCAACTCTCTGAAGAGGAAAAACTCAATTATCTGCCCACGGGTATCTTGAAACAAGACACCGAAGCGGAAGAGTACTGCGATATGTACAAAGAGATCCAAAAAGCGCATCAGGGTCTGAGAGGTCCTATCACCCCTGACGACTTTAAGAAAAAGATATAAGGAGAAGCGCCATGAGTAGAATTGTCATGAGATTTACCGGTGTCGGCGGACAGGGGGTTCTTCTAGCCGGAGAGATTTTCGCCGCGGCGAAAATCAAGCAGGGCGGATACGGTGTCAAAACGGCGACCTACACCTCTCAGGTACGCGGCGGACCGACGGTGGTCGATATCCAGCTCGACGACGAAGAGATCTGGTATCCTTACGCGATCGACGGGCAAATCAACTTTATGCTTTCGGTTGCCGACAAGAGCTTCCAGCTCTTTAAAGACGGGGTGAAAGAGGGCGGTACGATCGTTATCGAGCCCAACTTGGTTTTCCCCTCGGACGAGGATAGACAAAAGTGGGATATCTACGAAATTCCCATTATTACTATCGCCAAAGAAGAGGTGGGCAACGTTATTACGCAATCGGTCGTCGCACTCGCTATCGCCAATACGATGATGAACGCTATCGACGAAGATTTGCTTATAGAAACGATGCTTTCCAAAGTACCCAAAAAGGTACACGAAGCGAACCTCAAAGCGTACGAGCTCGGAAAAAAATACGCACTCGAAGCGCTCGAAAAAGGTCCCGTTAGATAAACTTTCGTTCCGCCTTCGGCGGATCTTCCCTCTTCTTTTTTCCTTTGTCGTCTTTTTTATACCGTGTTAGAATATCATTGCGCGCAAAGAACGCACTTATTGTTTTTCGATAGGATTGCCTTCCATATCGTAGATGGGAAAATCGGGTAGTTTGAAGTTTTCCGCCGACAAAGAGATGTCAAACTCCGCTTTT
>JALVPA010000195.1 GCA_027026055.1 Campylobacteraceae bacterium
TTTTGCCCTTTTCTCGGAACACGCGCACAACGGGCGATCACCTCCGAAAAACGTTTGTCGAAGCGTACTTCGAATCCTCTGTTGCGCAACACCCTACGAAAGGATTTTCGTACGATAAAATCACCGGGATAGAGAAGTAGCCTCGGGTTCGGCGACCACCACAAAATGGGATCCCCTTCGCTATACCACGGAAAGATTCCTTTGCGATATGCCGTCAATAGTCTCGGCACGCTCAAGTCTCCGCCGTAGGCAAGCAACCCTTCGTCCGACGCGTATGCGGGGTCGGGAAAGGTATAGCTGTACGGACTCAACGGCGGGATAAGATAGTGTTCCTCCTCAAACATCGACCCCATGCGTTATCCGTCGAAGTCAAACGTAAGCTTCTCGTTTTTGTAGCCCACTTTGACTTTGCCGCCCTTTTTGAGTTTGCCGAAAAGAATCTCGTCGGTCAACGCCGCCTTGAGCTTCTCGTCGATCACCCGTGCGATGTGGCGCGCACCGAAGCGCGGATCGTAGCCCTCTTTTGCCAGATACTGCTTGGCTTTTTTGCTTGCTTTGACGGTAATTTGTTGCTTGGCAAGCTGCATATTAAGCTTCTCAAGCTCGATATCGACGATACGCAAAAGCGCCTCTTCATCCAGAGAATTGAAGCGGATCGTCGCCGTCAGGCGGTTACGAAACTCGGGCGAAAAGAAGTCGGCGATCGCCTTGTCGGTCTTGACACTGCTGTCTTTCTCGAAACCCATCACATTGGGCTCTTTGGTGCCGAGGTTGGAGGTCATGATAAGAATGACGTTTTTAAAGTCGCTCACCACGCCGTTATTGTCGGTCAACTTCGCACCGTCCATGATCTGCAACAAGATGTTCATCACATCCGGATGCGCCTTCTCGATCTCGTCAAGCAGCAGAACCGTATGCGGATGCTTCTTGATCGTCTCGGTAAGCAGCCCCCCCTGCTCGTATCCAACATAGCCCGGAGGCGAACCGATAAGGCGGCTGACCGTATGCGGCTCCATATATTCGCTCATGTCGATACGCTCGAAGTGCACATGCATCGTCTCGGCAAGGCGGGTTGCCAGTGCCGTTTTTCCCACACCCGTGGGACCGACAAAAAGAAACGCGCCAATGGGTCTGTTCTCTGCATTAAGCCCCGCATAAGAGCGCTTGATCGCTGTAGCGAGCGCCTCGATCGCTTCGTCTTGTCCGATGATCTGCGCCTTGAGATCCGCCTCAAGCGTTTTGAGCTTATTCACATCGTCGCTACCGACGACCGTCGAAGGCAGCTTCAGCATACGCGCAACGGTCTCCTCGATATCTTTTGCCGTTACCGTCACATCGCTTTTACCGCGCAGCATGAAGGTCGCACCCGCCTCATCGACGATATCCATCGCCTTGTCGGGCAAAAAGCGATCATGCAGATACTTTACGCTCAGTTCAATCGCGCGCTCAAGCGCTTCGTCGCTAAAGCGTATCTTGTGAAACGCCTCGTATTTTTGTTGCACCCCTTTGAGGATCGTAAAGGTATCTTCGACGCTCGGCTCTTCGATGTCTATCTTGGCAAAACGGCGGCTGAGCGCTTTGTCTTTATCGAAGTAGTTGCGAAACTCCGCATAGGTCGTCGCACCGATACACTTGAGCTCACCGCGCGCCAAAGCCGGCTTAAGCAGGTTGCTTGCATCCATGCTCCCGCCGCTTGTCGCGCCCGCGCCCACCATCGTATGGATCTCGTCGATAAACATGATCGCATCGGGAATCCGCTTGATCTCTTTGAGTATCCCCTTAAGACGCTTCTCGAAATCGCCGCGATACTTCGTACCCGCGATCAACGCACCCATATCAAGCGCGAAAATCTTCGCCTTTTGCAACACTTCGGGCACTTCACCTTCGGCGATCTTGAGCGCCAAGCCTTCGGCGATCGCCGTCTTGCCGACACCCGGTTCGCCGACCAGTAGCGGATTGTTCTTTTTGCGGCGACATAGTGTCTGCATCACGCGATCGATCTCGTTTTCACGCCCGATTACGGGGTCGATTTTCCCCTCTTGTGCCAGCGCGGTCAACTCGACGGTAAACTGTTTAAGCAACGATTGTTTGTCGCTTTCGCTCGTCTGTCGCGTTTCGCTCTCTTCCTCCTTAGCGGCATGCGATATCGCTTCGAGTACATCGACACGGTCGATTCCTTCTTTTCGAAGCAAATAGACCGCATACGAATGCTCTTGCAACATCGTCGCCGCCAACATATCGCCGATGCCCGCTTCGCTACGTCCCGCCGAATGAATATGCGTCATCATATCGTTGATGGCGCGCGAAAGGGCTACCGTTTCGAAAGGTTCTACCGCCTCTTTCAGCGACGGAACGGTACGGGAGATATGCGCCGTAATCGCCTCTTCGAGTTTCTCGACATCCGCATCGAGCATTCGTAGTATCTCTTTTCCTTCGTCACTACGTACAATAGCCCGAAAAATATGCTCGAGCGTCAAATATTCATGTCGGTTCTCTTTGGCAAACGCCACCGCTTGTTTGAAAACGTCGTTGAGTGCTACGCTAATCATTTAATCGTCCTCTTCCATGGTCGCCAATAGCGGAAAACCGTTTTGTTTGGCGCGTTTTCTTGTCTGTTCCACTTTCGTCTGCGCTATTTCGTACGTATAAACTCCTACGATTGCCTTGCCCTTTTCATGCACTTGCCACATAATCGCTTCGGCTTGTTGTTGCGTTTTGTGAAAAATGGAAGTGAGCACCTCCACCACAAAATCCATACTGGTATAATCGTCGTTATGCAACAAAACACGATACATTTTCGGCTCTTGCAATTCCAGTTCGAAAGCCGTTTCTTCTTTAAAGTTCGGCATTGTGTGTTACAATCCTTCCGTAGATTTGGCTATTATTTCGAATAGTATACACCATTTTGATAAACGGAGCTTTAGTATGCGTTCGATTTTCGTCACCGCCACCGGTACCG
>JALVPA010000196.1 GCA_027026055.1 Campylobacteraceae bacterium
TCGCAGCTATAAAAAACAGTGGCTTTTTGCCAAAAAGGTTTACGAGAGTTATAAAGCGCGTTACGAAGAGGGATTGGCATCCATTTCCGACGTCTTAATCAAGCAATCCAAAGAGTTGGAGATGCTTCTGAAGCTTTTGACGGCGAAGAACAAACGCAATACGAAAGTGTTCGAACTGGACAGCTTGCTCAACAGAAGCAAGGAAGCGAGTGTCTACAACAACGATATGAATGCGGTTAGTCGCAGATATCAGTAACGTAAGAAGGAGTGGTGACGATGAAAAAAATATGGATGGCGTTTTTGGTGCTTAGCGTGGCGGTTTTCGGTGTGGAGTTTGAACTGAGCGGTGCGGTGGTCTCCGACAACCAAAAGATGATGACGAGTCGTTATATGGGGTTTGTCAAAAATATGGCGGTCAACGAAGGGGATATCGTCAAAAAGGGACAGTTGCTCTACGAAATCGATTCCAAAGAGATAGAAGCGGCGGAAAGACAGGTGGATTTGGCGATTTCTCAAGCGCGGTTGGCGCTTCAAATGAACCGAAATCAGCTCAACAACGTTTTGATCAACCTTGCCAGACACAAGCGTTTGTATAAAAAACATATGGTTTCCAAGTTCGAGTTGGAAAATCTCGAATTGGCGGCGAAAAATTTGCGCGATATGGTGAAAATCGCCGAAGAGCAAGTCAAGCAAGCCGAAGCGAAAAAACAAGAGGTCCTCAACCAGTATCAATACCTCAAGATTACGGCGCCGAACGAAGGCGTGGTCGTCGAAAAACGGCTGAACGAAGGAGAAATGGCGATTCCGGGTATGCCCGCGCTGGTGTTGACCGATTTGAGTCATCTCAAAATTGTCGCCGAGATTTCCGAAAGTCAGCTTCAATACGTAACTCTCGGCAAAAAGGTCGAGATTACGATACCTTCCATCGGGTTAAAAACGACGGGTACGGTCACTTCCATTATCCCCAGTTCCAACCCGATGACGCACAAGTTTAAAGTGAAGATAGAGTTCGATACAAAAGGCAAATCGGTCTATCCCGGTATGTATGCGAAAATCCTTATCAAGGCGTAACGATGGCGGAGCATATCAACTACGAAGTCAAGGATTATGCGGGTAAGCTCGCAAAGACGTTTTTAAAAAACCCGCTGACGTCGGTATTGGGTATTTTCTTGCTGGCGATGGGATATCTTTCGCTTAGTATTATGCCGCGCGAAGAGGATCCGCAAATCGCCATTTCGGGTGGTGCGGTGGTCGTAGCGATGCCGGGCGCGTCGCCGCGAGAGGTGGAAAATATCGTGATCAATCCGCTCGAGAGAAAACTGCGCGAAATCAAAGGTATCGAGCATATTTACGGCCAAGCGTTCGACAACTACGGTGTCGTCAACGTGATGTATTATATCGGCGAGGATAGAGAGGATGCCAACCTCAAACTTTACGATAAAGTCATGCAAAATATGGATATGATGCCCAAAGGGGTGATGCAGCCGCTAATTAAACCCTTTGATATCGATATCGATATTCCTATTTTGACCATTGCTTTTTATGCGAAAGACAAAAAGGTGGACGATGTACGACTTTTCGAGATTGTCAGACATCTGCAACAAAAAATCAACGCCATTAAAAACGTCGCAAAAACGACCCTCAAAGGGGCGAGAAAAGCGCAATACAATATCGAAGTCGACATGGGGAAACTTTCGGCTTACCATCTCTCTCTCGGACAGATTATGAAAGCGGTACAGTCCGTAGCGGTCGACGTACCGGATGTAAAAGGACGTACCAAAAAGAACGAGTTGGTCATCTTCGGCGTAAAAAACGCGATTGAGAGTGTCGAAGACGTAGGAAGCGTCATCGTCGCGCAATATATGGGATCACCCATCTATTTGCGCGATGTCGCGAAAGTCACCGAAGGTGTCGATATCCAAAATTTCAAAACGGCCAAGGTGCGTTTCAGAGACAACAACCAAACGGCACTTGATACCGAAAAGAGCCAAGTGACGTTGACGGTGGCGAAACTGGGCGGTACCAACGCAGTGTTCGTCGCGGAGGATGTTCTCGAACTGCTTAAAGAGTACGACGAAGAGTTGGCGAAAGAAGGAGTCGGCTATATCGTTACGCGCAATTACGGCGAACGCGCCAACGATGCGGTCAACGAATTGATGAGCCACTTGATCATTACGATTGTCATCATTGCGGTGATGTTGGTATTTGCACTTGGATGGAAAGAGTCGCTTATCGTGACCTTTACGGTACCCGCGATCTTGGCGGTTACGCTTTTTATCGCCTTTATGTCGGGACAGACGATTAACCGCATTACGCTGTTTGCCTTTTTGTTGTCGTTGGGGCTTTTGGTCGATGCGGCGATTATCGTGATCGAAAATATTCACCGCCATTTGCATGCGCACGATGTCGATCAAAAAGATATGGATACGCTGTTGGTCGAAGCGACGGACGAGATCGGCGCACCGACCAATATCGCGACGTTGGCGATTATTCTCACGATGGTGCCGATGGCGTTTGTCGGCGGGATGATGGGGGCGTTTATGAAGCCGATCCCGCTCAACGTACCGGTAGCATTGATAGCATCACTCTTCGTCGCTTATATTTTTACGCCCTATTTGAGCCGAAAATTGCTTAAAAAGCCGACACACAAACATCACCGCCATAAAAAAGGAGGTACGCACGCATGAAACGCCTCGAAGAGTTGATTTACCGCATATTGGGTAGCAAACGCAAAAAGATGATGGTGATTGTATTGACGGCGTTGGCGTTCGTGTTGACCATTATGATGTTGCCGACCAAAATCGTACAGGCAAAAATGCTTCCCGGAAAAAGTGACAATACCTATTCGGTCTATATCGATACGCCGACGGGCACTTCGATAGAAGAGACCGAAAAAGTGAGCGAATGTGTTTTGGATATCCTCAAAAACGAGAAAGAGGTCGTCAATATGGAACTCTTCCTCGGTCAGGGGATTCCGCTCGATTATGCGGGGTTGGTCAAAGGTGCGGCGATGAAGCATACCGAAAACGTGGCGGAGATCGCCGTCAATCTAACCGATAAGCACACGAGAGACGAAAAGTCCTTTACGATGGTGCATCGTTTACGTCCTATCGTCAAGAAAAAGTGCGAACCCGTCGTTCCCGGTACGACGATCCGCTTCATCGAACAGCCCGCCGGACCGCCGACATTGGCTTCCGTCGTGGTTGAAGTGCACGGCGACGATTTGGAGAAGGTACGCGAACTCTCCTTCGATGTTGCGAAAATCTTGCAACAAACGGACGGGTTGGTCGATATCGACGTCATGGCGGACGATATCTACGACAAGTACGAATTGATCCCCGACAAAGAAAAGATCGCGCGCAGCGGTTTGAGTGTGGAGCAGGTCAACAATATCTTGTACCTTGCGTTCGAAGGGATGGTTATCGCGCATAAAAACTCCAAAAACGTTCCCGATCAGATTCCTATCTTTTTGATTTTGGAGAAGAAGAGCAAAGCGCTCGAGTCGAAAAGCATAGAGGCGCTAACAAGCAAACTCGCTTCGCTCAATTTGATGAATATGAAAGGGATGATGGTACCGCTGAGCGAAGTGGTCAATGTACGCAAAGTCAAATCGAATCCGTCGATTATGCATAAAGACCTTTCGCGTATGATCAACGTCACCGCGGAGACCGATATGGTGTCGCAAGTCTACCCTCTGCTCGATGCGCGTGAAAAAATGATGGAGTACTTTTCGAAAAATTATATCGTCGAAAAAGAGCCCGGTATGAGTACCTATATGTTCGATTTGCATTTGACGGACAAAAAGACGGGTAAAAAGTATCTGTTGCGTTGGGACGGGGAGATGAAAGTGACGCTCGATACCTTCCGCGACTTGGGCGCGGCGTTTATCGCGGCGTTGGTGTTGATCTTCTTGTTGTTGGTGGTCTATTACAAAAGCTATGTCATCAGCGGTATCGTTTTGCTTGGGTCGTTCCTCTCAATCATTGGGGTGATACTCGGGCATTGGGTGGCGGATTTGGTTACGACGGAGACTTTCTTCTTGACAGCGACGTCGCTTATCGGATTTATCGCGCTGATGGGAATCAGTTCGCGTAACTCGCTGCTTTTGATCGACTTTACGAAGTCGTTGATGGAGTGTCACGGTATGGACAAACGCAGAGCTATAGCCGTAGCGACGGCGACACGCGCCAAACCGATCGCTTTGACGGCGATCGCGATTATTCTCGGTTCCGCGCTTTTGGCAAGCGACCCGATTTTCGGCGGATTGGGTGTCGCGCTGATTTCGGGAACGGTGGCGGCGGTCTTCGTATCGTTGGTCTTCGTACCCGTTTTGATGCACAATGCCAAAGCGATGGATTTCACGCCCGCGGATCAGTGCGATATCAACAATATCTCCATCACAAAATAAACATCGATTTGCTTCCGTCCGAAAGGACGCGAGGCGATTTTGTTTTCTCCTTTAATCCCCCCTTTGCTATAATCTTGCAAATTTTTTTACAAAGGATAGCGTATGGCCACTATAGGTATGGGCGATATGAAAAAGAACGTACGTCTCGAAATCGACGGCAACCCCTATAAAGTGATCGACTTTCAACATGTCAAACCGGGTAAAGGTGCGGCGTTTGTCCGTATCAAAATCAAAAACCTCCAAAACGGCAAGGTGATCGAAAAAACGGTACATGCGGGCGATAAGTTCGAAGTGCCCGAATTGGAACAAAAAAAGATGCAATATCTCTACGACGATGGCGAGTTTTTGCAGTTTATGGATAGCGAAACCTTCGAGCAGATCGGTTTGACACACGATCAGGTCGGCAAAGATATCGTCGACTTTTTAGTAGACGGGATGGAGGTGCAAATCCTTTTTCACAACGGCAAGGCGATATCCGTCGAACTGCCTACCAGCTACGTTTACGAAGTGGTCGAAACGCCGCCGAACTTCAAAGGCGATTCACAAGGCGGCAAAAAACCCGCGACACTCAATAGCGGTGCGGTCATTCAAGTGCCTTTCCACGTACTTGAAGGAGATCAAATCAAAGTCAATACCGAAACTGGAGAGTATCTCGAAAAGGCGAAATAAGCCCACAACGAGGGAGTTCCCCTCATCTTCTTTTTATCGCTTTTCAATTTCTTTTTTTTCGTTATCTGTCGATTGATTTTTTATACGTAGTTTTCATAGATTGGTAAAACGGGTATCGTATTTTCAAGAGAGCCGAGGATACGGGATAGTTTGACGAATGTATACCGGACGGTCGCATCCGGTATGTTACGCTATTTTTTCTTTCTAAAAACGCGTTGACATTCTTTTAAAATCGCATCGGGTACCGTCGCGATGGTCATAAACTCGGACATCTTCAAACTCGGATACATCAGCGCAATGTAGTATTTGGGATCCATGATATAGGCTTTTTCGTTTTTGACTAAAATGGGATAGGGTAATACCAAGGCGTTTTTTGTACCGATGCGATAGGGGAACTTTTGGGTGCGGCGTCTGAATTTGACGCCGATAAGCGTTGCGCCGTTGGAGAGCTTTTGGGTAAAGACGACTTGTTTTTTACCCTCGGTATTGGCGACGAGATCGTCGCCGAGCGCAACTTCCACCATGTCTTTGTATTCGGGCATACCGTTCATAAATCGATAATGAGGCAGTTGTTGGAATTTGAGTTTGTCATCGGAGTTTTTGAGCCCTTTGAAATGTGTACGTAGCGTTTCGAGGAGCTTTTGAGGTACCGAGTCGTCATATTTGTCTCCTATAAAGGCTTTGGCGAAATAGACGGGATTGGTGATAGAGATGCGTTTTTCTTTGTTGTCTACAAGCATCCGCAAATTCGCCAAAAACTCGGCATTGTGTTGTGTTGCGAACTTTTCGAGCGCGCTGTCGGTAAAAACGATGACATGAAGGTTTTTCTCTTTTTTGGTCAACGGCATCACCGCAAGGATTTTAAACCCCGCTTTTTCAAGCCTCTTTTTGGCTTCGTCAACATTCATATAGGGGGCATGAAGATAAGCCGAGACTCTACCTGCCGTCACTTCGCCCACTTTTGTTTCGGCACTCTTATTTGTTGAGGTTGCATTGTTTTTGAAGCGTTCTCGTACGGGGATATAACCGGGAGGATAGCGTTTTGAAAATTTGATATTGCGCAGATTCAGATCGTTGGCGTTTTCGGTACTTACTTTTACCGGTTTGGGCGGTACGGGAGGTTTGGGAATTATGATATGAACGGTATCGTCATTGACGGAAGGAGCGTTTTGCTTTGTTTTGTTTTCGCTCTTTTCGGTTTTTTTATCCCTGTTTTGCTCCGAAGTCGAGGAAACTTTTGTCGGATCGACCGGCGGCGTCATATCGACGGCTATCTCTTTGGGTCTTTGGGTGAGAGGATTGACGTTCTCGACCGCTTTCATTCCCAAAGAAATCATAATTTGCGGTATTTCCTTGTCGAGTTTGTCCATCCACGCGATACGTTTGGGATCTTTGATTTGCAGCGTATGTTTGACATTGGCAAGGCGCGGCATGCCTACGACCATTTTGTTTTCGCCCTTTTTGATATAGAGATACATCGTACACGGTGCGAAAAGCCCCGCATCGGGTCTGGCGCCTTCGTTGTCGAAGACGGCATAAGAGTAGCCGAGATGGCATAGAGAGTAGGACCAAAAGGCGTCGAAGTCTTTGAGCAGTTCGTCGGCGTTGTCGGTATCCATAAAGTTGTGAAACCCTGCGATAAGATAGCCTTTGTCGATAAAGGCGAGTTCGAATTTGTTTTGGAAACTTTCGAGAAATTCGTCCATATCTTCCGGTGCATCGAAACGATACTCGAAATTCATCATTTTGGGTTTCGCTTCGTTATAGTAGGGGATTTCGACTTTTTTGAAGTGTAGTCCTTTGGACTTGAAGTAGGTCTCGATACGCATATCGAGCGGTTTGAACGATTCGATAAAAGAGACGGTAACTTTCGGATCGTCGATCCCCAGGATGTCGAGCATCGCTTCGGGGGTGAGATGTCCGACGTGCGTGACCGATTCGTTTTTCTTTTTGTAGATAAGCATATTGAAGGGAGAAAAGCCCGCCAAACGCGGATCGACATTGAAAAGTTTCATGACGAGATCGTCGTTTACCGTAGGTAAGAAGCTAAGCACATCGAGTGTCGTCGAACCGTACTTTTCTTCGTATTGGTCATTGACACGGTGGTGCGGATCCGCCATGACATAGCCGATTTTGGGCAGTTCCTTTTCTACCAAAGTGTTGTAAGCTGTTTCGGCGTCACCCTCTATCTCGTACATGACGGCGAGATTTTTGACGGGAGTGGCGAAAAGCAAGCCGACGGAAAAGAGAAGTGCAAACAATGTGAATAAACGTTTCATGCCGTAATCCTTTTGATGGGTTCTCCGACAAGAAGTTGTCGAATAGTTATAATAGAGAATAACATAGATTTTATATAGAAAATGAATGGAAATGATAGGAATAGATAAGAAATATTGTATATGCTACCGAACGTATCGGTAGCTATGGCGTGTGAGGGAATTAATCGTCGGTTGCTTCGTGAACCGATTTACGCGTCTCTCTGGAGACCGTTTTTGCCGAATCGTTGGCATTGTCGGAGACGCGCTGTACGGAGTCTCTGGTATCGTTTGAGATGGTTTTGGTCGTATCGTCGAGATCGTTGGAGACCTCTTTGATAGAATCGCGCGTATCGTTCGAGATTGTTTTGACGGAGTCTCGGCTGTCGTTGGATACCGTTTTGACCGAATCTCTGGTGTCGTTGGATACGGTTTTGACCGAGTCG
The DNA here is from genome assembly GCA_027026055.1 of Campylobacteraceae bacterium. Classification (GTDB taxonomy): domain Bacteria; phylum Campylobacterota; class Campylobacteria; order Campylobacterales; family Sulfurovaceae; genus JALVPA01. The sequence continues at coordinate 7,779 of JALVPA010000196.1, forward strand.
TCCAAATCGTCGGAGACCTCTTTGATGGAATCTCTCGTATCGTTCGAAACGGTCTTGACGGAGTCTCTGGTGTCGTTGGAAACCGTTTTGACCGAATCTCTAGTGTCGTTAGAGACGGTTTTGACCGAGTCGTCCAAATCGTTGGAAACCTCTTTGATAGAATCGCGCGTATCGTTCGAGATTGTTTTAACGGAGTCTCGGCTGTCGTTGGAGACAGTTTTGACCGAATCTCTGGTATCGTTGGAGACGGTTTTGACGGAGTCTCGGCTGTCATTGGAAACCGTCTTGACCGAGTCTCTCGTATCGTTGGAGATGGTTTTTGTCGCGTCGTTGACATCCTTGGAGACGGATACGACGGAGTCTTTGAAATCTTTGGATGCGATTGTCGTGGAGTCTTTCAAATCTTTCGTCGTGTTGGTGATGGAATCTTTCGTATCTTCCGCCACTTCTACCGTCGCGTCGCGAATATCTTTACTGGTGGAGATCTCCGAAGTTTTCAAATCGTCGGAGACTTTGACCGCCGTATCTTTGGCGTCGCGGCTAACGTTGGTTACGGTACGTTCCGCGCTTTTACTGGTTTCGACGGCACCGTCTTTGAGCGCTTCGACGCTGTCTTTGGCGTCTTTACTCATACTGATGGCGGCTTCTTTCATATCTTTGAACATATCGCCGAAGCTGAAATCGGCGTGAACGGTTGAAATAAGTGCGGCAGCGGCTACACAGGAAACGAGTGTTTTTTTCATGGTCTATCCTTTGTGAGAATTTTGTTGTCTCACAATGGTATCACCAAAACTTTAAATAAAAACTTAAATTATATAAAAATTTATCATCAAATAATGTGATGTTTATAAATCTAACTTAGTTATTTATGGATAAAGTGCTATAATGTCGAAACCTCGATTATAAAGATAATAAGGAGAGACAATGAAACGTATGAAACGTACATGGATAACGGTGACGGCAATCATGACAGTGATGACGAGTTCGGCTTGGTCCGGCGGCTATACGCGCGCCGACAGAATCTTGGATATGCAGAAGATGGCGGAGTCGCTCAAGGAC
>JALVPA010000197.1 GCA_027026055.1 Campylobacteraceae bacterium
GTCGGGAACGAGAATGTCCACGCCGTGCATCGTTTCGTCCGGAAAGCTCATGCCCACATCGATAATAATCGCGGTGCTTTCGGTCTCCAGTACCGCCATATTGCCGCCGATTTCACCGAGTCCGCCGAGTGGAGTGAAACGTACTTTAGCGCGGTTGTTCGTGTCAATCTTTTTCCACGGCGCCATACGCGCTTCTTGGACGCGTCTGTTCTCTTCCAACGACGCGCGCATCGCCGCATTGACGGTGGTGGGGTTTTTACGTTTGTTGTTACGTCCTCTGTTGCCGTTTCCGCCACCGTTTTTAGTACGATTGTGTGTCGATTTGTTTCCACCCTTGGTGTGTTCTTGTCCCGTTTTGGTTTGCGTACCGTTTTGTCTACCGTTTTGTTCGGAGGCATTTTGGGAACGTTGTCTGTTTTGGCGATAGGGGTTGGGACGTCTATGGCGTTGTTGTTTGGTTTTTTCGCCGTTTGGTTTGTTTGGGTTGTTCGTGCCGTTGTTTTCCATCTATCGTATCCTTTAGTGCGTTATAGAGTAGATGATAAATAGATGTCTCAGCTTCGTGAGGTCGTATGTCGGCAGTGATTTGCAAGGTGTCGAATGCTTCTTCTACCCGCGTTTTCGGCAAAGCGGCGGAAAGGTTTCGAAAAAGTTTTTTGCGCGGTTGCGCAAAAGCGACTTTTAAAAAAGATTCGAAACGCTCTTCCGCAGGTTCGCGAAATTTATCGATACGCAAAACGGCGGAGGTCACTTTCGGAGGAGGCACGAAAGCTTCGGGAGGAACCTCGAAACAGACATGCGCTGCTCCTACGCTCTGCGCCAACACGGAGAGCGCCGAAAAGGCTTTCTCGCCGGGTTGTGCCGCAAATTTGAGCGCGACTTCCTTTTGGACCATCACCAGTATCGAACGACACTGCGGGTCTTTAAGCGCTTTGAGTATCAAGGCGGTGGCGATATAATAGGGAAGATTGGCTACCAGATGATACGGTTTTTCCGATAAAGGCGCCTTTTCCCACCATTCGAGTACATCACCGCAATGCAGTCTGAAGCGCCCTTCTTGTAAAGGCTTTTCGTACTCCTTGCGAAGATGCTTACACAATCGACTGTCCACCTCAAAGGCTGTGACACTACGAGCTTTGACAAGCTCTTTGGTTAAATCACCTAAGCCAGGCCCTATTTCGACGATTGGAAGGTCGTCCGAGGGCATCGCTTCGACGATCTGTCTCAGGTAGCTTGCCTCTTTGAGAAAATTTTGTCCGAATCGCTTGTCGGCAAACTCGGCTAAATTCTTTTTTATCATACTCAAAACTACCTTTATATTTCTTGGCTAAACCCCGATTTGGGAGAATTTTTGTATAATCATACCATATTGACGACAGCTTCGGGTTAATCGTCGAAGGATTATTGTTTTTTACAAAGAATTCGGAGTAAGCATGGAGTATTTTGCCAAACGGATCATTCCGTGTTTGGATGTGGACGGCGGCAGGGTCGTCAAGGGAGTTAATTTCGTAGGACTACGCGATGCGGGTGATCCAGTTGAGGTTGCGCGTAGATACAACGAAGAGGGTGCGGACGAGTTGACTTTTTTGGATATTACGGCGACCCACGAAGGTAGAGACACCATCGTGGAGACGGTCAAGGCGGTGGCAAAAGAGGTCTTTATCCCTTTGACGGTAGGAGGAGGTATCCGTAAACTCGAAGATATCTACGCTTTGCTCAATGTTGGTTGCGACAAAGTCAGCATAAACTCCGCGGCGATTAAACGTCCCGCTTTTATCGAAGAGGCGGCGAAACGTTTCGGTTCGCAATGCATTGTCGTCGCCATAGATGCCAAACGGGTAAGCGCGGAGAAGTGGCATATCTTTACGCACGGCGGACGTAACGATACGGGAATCGACGCAATCGCATGGGCGAAAGAGGCGTACGAACGCGGTGCGGGAGAGTTGCTGGTGACTTCGATGGACGCCGACGGTACCAAAGCGGGCTATGACAACGAACTCAACCGTCACATCGCCGAGAGGGTAGAGATACCGGTCATTGCCAGCGGCGGCGCGGGAACGATGGCACATATTAAAGATGCCTTTGTCGAAGGCAAAGCCGACGCGGCATTGGCGGCGTCGATATTTCACTTTCGAGAGATTGAGATCGCTGACCTGAAAGCCTACCTAAAGTCGACGGGCATACCGGTTAGGGTATAGATGTTTGTTTGTGCGGGTAAGATAGAACGGTTCGATTTTGCGTTACCGATAGGCATAGGTTTGGTCGAAAGCGCCGCTTCCGTTGCCATTTTGTGCGAAGCGAAAAAGCCCGACAAAATTGTATTTGTCGGTACGGCGGGTAGTTACGGAGCAGTGAAGATTGGCGAAATCGTACATGCGACACGTAGTGTCTCCATAGAACCCGCTTTTTTTTCGGGTCGTGCCTATACGCCGCTTTCTCTCGTGTCGATTGCCTCCGAAAAGCGTGATGTTTCACGTGAAACGACTTCGATAATTATCAACTCTCCCAATTTTATTACGACGGATATGTCGGTGTGGAAAAGTTTCACGATTCGCCATATCCATCTGGAAAATATGGAGTTTTATGCCGTGGTAAAAACGGCAAAACACTACGGTGTGGATGTAGAAGGGGTATTCGGGGTGACAAACTATTGTGACAAAGCGGCGCATCGAGATTTTATAAAGCATCACGAGGCGATGATGGTAAAGCTTGAAGCCTACATAAAGCAACACTATGTCATATAGCATCCGAACAAGACAGGAAAGAGAAAGATGAAACCCTATATTCAAGATTTCACGCAAGAAGCGCTCAAACGCGATATAAAGCCCGCGTTTCGCGTAAAGCAGATATTCGATTGGCTCTACCATAAGTACGTAAGCGATTTCGAGGAGATGA
>JALVPA010000198.1 GCA_027026055.1 Campylobacteraceae bacterium
CGATATTGGCGGCGAGTATGGGGATCGTGGGCGCGTCGGTGGTGATGATGAGCCTCATCGCTTTGCCCTTGATGCTCAAAAGCGGCTATTCGCCCGCGCTTGCAAGCGGCGCCATCGCCGCCAGCGGAACGTTGGGTCAGCTCATCCCGCCTTCGATCGTACTCATCGTGCTGGGCGATCAGATGCACTTGAGTGTAGGCGATCTCTTTCAAGCGGCGGTTGTGCCGGGGATGTTGCTAATCGTTTTGTATATCGTTTATATTTTGGCAGTGGCTTGGATACGCCCCGAAAGCGCGCCGGCGATACCGAGTGAACGTCCGTACAAAGAGACGCTGATCGAAGCCATCAAAGCGATTTTGCCGCCGTTGTTTTTGATTGCCGCGGTGCTGGGAAGCATCTTTGCGGGGATCGCTTCGCCGACCGAATCGGCGGCGGTAGGCGCGGTGGGTGCGATGGCGCTTTCGGCATACAACCGTGTGCTGAGCCTCTCGCTTCTGCGCTATGCGGCGATCGAGACGGTGAAACTGAGTGCGATGATCTTTATGATTCTTATCGGTGCGACCGCCTTTTCGCTGGTCTTCAACGAACTGGGTGGCGGAGAGATGGCACTGCATTTCTTTACCGAACAGATTGGCAACAAATGGCTCTTTATCGTCATTGCAATGGGGATAGTCTTTTTGCTCGGTTTTTTTATCGATTTTATCGAGATCGCTTTTGTGGTGGTGCCTATACTCGTGCCTATCGTCACGGGCTTCGGCATCGATCGTGTGTGGTTCGCCGTACTTTTGGCGATGAATTTGCAAGCAAGCTTTCTTACGCCTCCTTTCGGTTTTGCGCTCTTTTACCTCAAAGGTGCGGCGGGAGACAAAGTGCGCACCGTCGATATCTACAAAGGGGTGACTCCCTTTATCGCGTTGCAATTGATAGCGTTGCTGATTGTCGCGTTTTTCCCGCAGTTGATCTATCTGTTCGGTAAGTAATCGAGACTTTATTTTCTTATTGCCTTACCGTATCGTTTGATATAGGCTTTTTTGATGGCTTGCGCCAGCTGGTGTACTGCCATCGCATAATAGGCGCTATGGTTGTAGCGTGTTAGCACATAGAAGTTTTTGGCAGCGTACCACAATTCGTCGTATCGTGCCCGTTCGAGTTTGATAAGCGATACTTTGCCTTTGTAGGGAAAGTGCGTATAAGGTACGATACCTTTGAGGTATTTGCGGTTGTATCGTCGGGTGTAGCCTGTTTTGTAGGTACGAAAACGGTTGCCTCGGTAGCGTACTCTGACTGCGACGGGTTGTGCCGTTTGCCATCCGTGGCGTTTGAGATAATGGGCGATACTGCCGATAGCGTCGGGGAAGCTGTTCATGCGGTGATAGCCGTCGTCGTTGAAATCCACCACATAGTCGCGGTAGTTGCTCGGCATAAATTGTCCCAGCCCTATCGCTCCCGCAAACGATCCTTTGACGTTTTTGGGATTGACTTTTTCGCGTCGCGTCATCAATAAAAAGGCCTCGAGTTCTTTGCGATAGAAACGTTGGCGTCGGTTTTTTTCGAAAGCGAGCGTCGTCAGCGTATCGAAGACGGGAAATTTGCCGCGATTGGCGCCGAAGTGGCTTTCGATGCCGATAATGGCCGCGATATATTCGGGTTCGACGCCGTATTTGCGGTAGGCTTTTTGCAACCACTTGCGGTAATCGCGCATGAACTCGACGCCCTTGGCGACTTTGTTGTGTTTGAGGTGTATCGCTTCGTAGCGGTCCCACGAGCCCGTTTTTTTGTGCGGCTTTTTTTTCTTCACAACCTTCAGTTTCGGTCTGAGAGAAGGGAGGTAGACGGCTAAGGCGCGTTTTTGGAAACGGACGTGAGAAAAGAGCTTGACGAGATGCTTCGTGTCAAATCGATGTGCTTTGACCATATGTCGGATAAAACGACGTACATCGGGGTTTTTCGTATAATCCTTCGCCGATGAAACGTTCGAGAGGAGAAACAACGATACCAATATGACGAAAAGATGTCGAGCGGACACGGATATCCTTTGATAGCGTTTATGCCATTGTATCCTATATTTATGTTACAATTTACGGATTTGATAATAAAAAGGTGTGCCGTGTTACCGTATGAAGCGATACAAACGCTAAAAAGCCGTGTCGAAGCCGCGGTATTGGGGCGAGAAGAGATCATCGAACGGTTTATCGTCGGTTTGTTAGCCGACGGCAATATCTTGGTAGAGGGGTTGCCCGGACTCGGTAAAACGCGTTTGGTGCGTACCATCGCGCAAAATTTGGACGTGCGTTTTACGCGTATTCAGTTTACCCCCGATTTGAGTGTCGCGGAGATCATCGGAGAGGAACGGCTCTATGTCGAAGGGGATAAACGGGTATTTCGTTTTCATAAAGGTCCTATCTTCGGCAACATCGTCTTGGCGGACGAGATCAACCGTGCGCCCGCCAAAGTACAAGCCGCGATGCTCGAAGCGATGGAGGAGCGTCAGGTGACCGTCGCGGGCAAAACGATACCGCTACCCAAACCTTTTATGGTGATGGCGACGCAAAACCCTATCGAACAGGAAGGCACCTATCCGCTCTCCGAAGCGCAAAAAGATCGTTTTTTGATGCATGTGCATATCGACTATATCGATATGGAGTCCGAATACGAAATGTTGCAGCTTTTGCGCCAAGAGCGCGAACATCCGCCCGAAACAGACGAGAAAATACCCGCTTCGGTAATTTTGGAAGCGCAAAGAGAGGTGAACGATATCCGTGTCGAGGAGTCGATCGGGCGTTATATCGTGGAGTTGGTTTTCGCGACGCGTTATCCGCTCCGTTACAGTAGGCAGCTTGAAGTGATGATCGATATCGGTGTGAGCC
>JALVPA010000199.1 GCA_027026055.1 Campylobacteraceae bacterium
TCCGCCGGGTTTGAGCTCGTCGAAATAGACAAGGTGTATCTTGCCCACTTCCGCCGCAACAATCTCGTCGAGTATCTCGAAATGGCGGTTTTGCAAGCGTGTCAAACGCTCCGAAGCGATCTCGTCGAGAATTTGATCTTCGTATTGCGCCGCTTCGGTATGCGGTCTGGGAGAGTATTTGAAGCTAAAGACTTGCTCGAAGCGCACCTTCTCCAATACATCCATCGTATCTTCGAAATCGGCGTCACTCTCTCCCGGAAATCCTACGATAATATCGGTCGAGATGGTCGCTTGCGGACACAACGTACGAATCTTTTCGCAGCGATTGAGAAACCACTCCTTGGAGTAGCCGCGTCGCATCCGTTTGAGCAATTGCGTCGAGCCGCTTTGCAACGGTACGTGGATTTGTTTGCATATTTTCGGATTGGAGGCGAACTCTTCCAAAAAAGCATCGTCCATATGCAAAGGATGCGGAGATTGAAAACGAATACGTTCCAACCCGTCGATACGCGATACTTTACGCAACAACCCCGTAAAGTCTATCTCCTCGTTGTGCGCACCGAAGCGTCTACCGTAATTGTTGACGTTTTGTCCCAACAATATCGCTTCTTTGGCGCCCTGCGCAACCGCCTTTTCGATCTCTTGCACAATCAGATCGCTCGGGATGGAGAGCTCCTCGCCCCGCGTATAGGGGACGATGCAAAAGGTGCACGACTTGTCGCATCCTACGGAGATATTGACCATCGCGCGATAAGGGTTGCTACGATATTCGCCGAAAGCGTAGGTAGTGTCGTCATAATCGGTGCGCACCTCGACCACATGTTTTTTCTCCACCACTTCGGAGATACGCGATACGTTGCGCGCACCCAAAACAAAATCGACCACCGGCGCGCGTTTGATAATCTCTTCTCCCAAATGGCTGGCGGTACATCCCGTCACGCCGATTTTGGCATCGGGCTTTTTGCGTTTGGCAAAAACCCCGATCTCCGAAAAAAGCTTTGCGACGGGTTTTTCCCGTACCGAACAGGTGTTGATAATGATCAGATCCGCCTCTTCGAGATTTTGAGTCAGCGTGTAGTCTTTTTTGAGTTGCAATTCGGCGATCATATGTTCGCTGTCGCGAACGTTCATCGCGCATCCCAGCGTTTCGATAAAAAGTTTTTTCGTTTCGGCCATCGTATCGTATCCGTATTAGGGGGTAATCTCCGGAGAAACCGGAAGAACTTGGAAGCTACGCTTCTTCGGTAGAGTGTCGTTAAGCGATAATATGCACTTCGTAAATGTATTCGTTGTCGTCCATACCGTATTTGACCTCGCGCATATAAACGGAGTAGCCCTTTTCCTCGAAATACTCCATCATCTCTATCATCTCTTTATGCGAATTGTCTTTGTCGAAATAGAAAATCGAGCGCTGCGCCAGATCCTCCTCAAGCTTACTCAGTTCGATCGTTTTGGGTTTTGCCTTCAGAGTGGTTCTAGCCAATTTCAATTTCATCATAATCCCTTCGTTCTTTCTTCACTATTAGTTATTCATTATACTTTATTTTGCGTAAAGGTAGGATTAGCTATAATCCATTACTTCAAAAACTGACCCTTCCCGGATGTACTCGACACTGTTATGTTACTTCCCGTAGCGGTAAGTTAGAATTGACAAGGATATATCATGGAAAAAATATTGGACATTATCGAAGCGATTGCACACGAAAAAAACATCTCGAAAGAGAGTGCGACGGAAGCCTTTAAAGAGGCGGTGATCAATACGGCGAAACGCTTGACGACACCGACAAGCCGCTTTGAAGTGATCATCGATCCCGATACCAAAACCTATACCGTTAACAAAGTCTTGACCGTCGTCGAAGACGACGACGAAAGACTCGAGTCCGAACCCGACGGCTACATTTCGCTAAGCGAAGCCAAAGACTTCGACGACTCCATCGAAACGGGCGACGAACTCAAAGAGAGTTTCGAACTCGAATCGTACGGTAGAACCGCGTCGGCGAACCTCTATCGCGAACTAGAGTATCATATCCAGCGACGTATCGAACAAGATCTGTTCGAAAAATATAAAGAAAAAGTCGGCACGATTATGATCGGAACCGTTACGCGCGTGGATAACGACGAAAATACACACGTCGAGATCGGCGAACTTAAAGGGATTTTGACGCAACGCAACCGCATCAAAGGAGAGTCCTTCAAACGCGGCGATACGATTCGCGCCTTGTTGCGCTATGTCAGTGTCGATCCCAAATACGGGCTTTTCCTCGAACTGACGCGCACATCGCCGAAATTTCTCGAAGCGTTGATGGCAAACGAAGTGCCCGAAATCGCCGACGGCATCGTAGAAATCGTCAATGCCGCACGTATCCCGGGCGAACGCGCCAAAATCGCGCTAAGAACCGACCGTCCCAACGTCGATCCCATCGGCGCCGCCGTCGGTGTCAAAGGGGTGCGTATCAATGCCGTCAGCGAAGAGCTCAACGGCGAAAACATCGATTGTATCGAATACTCTCCCATTCCCGAAATCTACATTACCCGAGCGCTCAGCCCCGCCATCACCCAAAATATCAAAGTTAATGCGGATGAAAAAAAGGCGATTGTCGATATCACAAGCGACCAAAAAGCCAAAGCGATCGGCAAAAGCGGTATCAACATTCGTCTGGCATCGATGCTGACAGGTTATGCCATAGAGCTGAACGAAGTGGAAGGTATCACGGAGAGACGACAAGAAGAAAACGAAGAGAAAACCTCGGACATCTCGGCACTCGAAAATCTTTTCAAATAGCCTTGCGCTTTTTGCCTTGATGCGGAACTTTATCCCTCGCGATTCTCAAATCGAAAGATTAAGCTCGACCGGCGGCGACAATGGCCGCAAAACTGTCCGCCTCCAAAGAAGCGCTACCCACCAATACTCCGTCCACACTCTCTATCGCCAAAATTTCGCCCGCATTGTTCGGCTTGACGCTGCCTCCGTAAAGAATCGGTTTGGCGACGATATCTTTAAGCGCGGCATGCGTGGCGGCAATCTCCGCGACCGTCGCGGCGCGTCCCGTACCGATCGCCCAAATCGGCTCGTAGGCGACAATGAGCTTTTCATACGTCGTATCGATCCCTTCGAATTGTGCTTTTAAAAATGCAATAACGGCATCGTCGCCCGCTTCGCGCACTTCAAGCGGCTCACCGATACAATAGACGATCTCCAACCCCGCTTCTTGAAAAAAGCGGAACTTTTCGGCGACAAACGATTGCGATTCGCCCAAAATTTCACGCCGTTCGCTATGCCCGATAAGAATGGCGCGAATACCGAACTCTTCGAGTTGCTCCGCACCGATTTCGCCCGTAAACGCTCCGTTGTACGTTGGATAAGCGTTTTGCGCACCTACGGTAAAGTCGGTGTCGTAGCTATCGAGTGCCGTAGCGGGAGGGAAAACGACGATGCGCTCTTCGGGACGAAGCGAAACCTTTTCTTTCAGCGCTTCAAGGTATGCATGCGTAGCGGTACGGGTATGATGCGTTTTAAAATTGGCGGCAAAAATCATTCAGCCTCCAATGCCGCCACTCCGGGAAGCGTTTCGCCTTCGAGCAACTTAAGGCTCGCTCCTCCTCCGGTACTGACGAAAGTCATCTCGTCGATGTCGCCCGCACGATTAACCACATCGGCAGTATCGCCGCCGCCGACAACGGTGGTAGCGTGCGTCTGGGCGACAATATTGCTCATCATCAAGCTTCCTTTGGCGTAACGATCCATCTCGTACACACCCATCGGTCCGTTCCAGATAATCGTTTTGGCGTCGTTAAGCGCTTCGCGGAAAAGACGAATCGACGCCGGTCCGATATCCAAGCCCATCCATCCCTTGGGAATCTCTTGAACGGGAAGATACTTGACCGTCGTATTTTCACTGAACTCCGCCGCACAAACGACATCGACCGGCAAATAAAACTTCACACCGAGCTCTTTGGCGCGGCGCATAATCGCATCGGCTTCGTCGATCAACTCCTCCTCCACCAGGGAATTGCCCGTATCGTATCCCATCGCTTTAAGAAACGTAAACGCCATACCGCCGCCGACAATGATTTTGTCCACTTTTTCCAAAAGTTTGAGCATCGCCTGCAGTTTCCCCGATACTTTGGAACCGCCTACAACCGCTACGAAAGGCCTGACGGGATGCTCCAACATTTTGGAGAAGAAGTTGACTTCCTTGGCAAGCAAAAAGCCCGCCGCTTTGTGCGACTTATCGAAAAATTTGGTGATGGCGTGAATCGATGCGTGTTTGCGGTGACACGCTCCGAAAGCGTCGTTGATATAGACGTCGGCGAACGACGCCAACGCTTTGGCGAACGTTTCGTCGTTTTTCGTCTCTCCCGCTTCGAAACGCAGGTTTTCCAAAAGCAAGATGTCTCCCGCTTCCAACGCCTCGGCCTTGGCTTTGGCATCATGCCCTACGACATCTTCCGCCATATAGATCTCTTTGCTGATTTTCAGCAACGTATGAAGGCGTTTCGCTACCGGCTTAAGCGAAAAACGTTCTTCGTATTTACCGGGCTCGGGGCGCTCGTAGTGCGACGCCAAAACAATCTTGCAATCCCTGTCGATACAATAGCGTATCGTGGGAAGCGCTTCGCGAATTCGTCTGTCGTCGGTAATATTTCCGAACTCGTCTTTGGGCACGTTGAAATCGCAACGTATAAAAACACGTTTGCCTTCGATATCGATATCTTTGATAATATTCATACTGCTTCGCCTTTCGTGTTATGATTTTGAGATATGTACCGCCATATCGACCAATCGGCACGAATAACCCCATTCGTTGTCATACCACGAAAGGACTTTGACCATATTCTCGCCGATGACTTGAATCGTATCGAGCGCCACGACGGTACTGAGCGATTCTCCTACGAAATCTTGCGATACGCGATACTCTTCGTCCACGCCCAAGATACCTTTATGCGATCCCTCCGCCGCTGACTTGAAGGCCGATTGCACCGTATCAAGCGCCACGGATTGTTTCAACGTTACCGTCAAATCGACCAACGATACGTCGGGCGTAGGCACGCGAATCGCCTGACCGTTGAGCTTGCCGTTGAGATTGGGGAGCACTTTGCCTATCGCTTTGGCGGCGCCTGTCGTCGTAGGCACCATATTGGTCGCGCCCGCACGTCCTTTACGCGGATCTTTTTTGTGTTTCGCATCCAAAATCGGTTGCGAAGAGGTATAGGAGTGAATCGTCGTCATCAATCCTTTTTCGATACCGAACGCATCATCAAGCACCTTTGCCACCGGCGCCAATCCGTTGGTGGTACAACTGGCGTTGGAAATGATTCTCTCGCCCTTGTATGCATCGGCGTTGGCTCCGATAACATAAGTGGGTGTATCGTCTTTCGCCGGCGCCGAGAAGATCACCTTCTCGATACCGTTTTCCAAATAAGGCGCCGCTTTTTCTTGTGTTAAAAAGGCGCCCGTACACTCCAATACGATCTGTGCCCCCGCGGAAGCGAAATCGAGCTCCGTCAAATCCCGCGTCGCAAAAATCTTCGCCTTATCCTTACCGATATGCAAATACCCCTCTTCGATGCGCACATCGTCGTATCTTCCGTGTACGGAGTCGTATTTGAGCTGATACGCCAACATCGCCGCTTCGCCCGTCGCATTGACCGCTACCAATTCGATATCGTCGCGCTCCGCGATAATGCGCGCCACACATCTTCCGATGCGTCCCAGTCCGTTAATCGCTACTTTTACCGGCATGCTTCAACCCTTATGGAGAATATGTTAAAATTGCGTAATTTTACAGTAAGTGAGGTTAGCACTTGGTTAAGCACAAAAAGCCTCGCGTCGCCCTTTACGGCGGCTCTTTCGACCCGCCTCACCTCGGTCACGAGGCGGTTATAGAGGCGGCCTCGCTACGGGGAATCGAACACGTCATCGCGGTCCCCGCTTGGTGCAACCCGTTTAAAACGGAGACGTCTGCACCTGCCGACTTGCGTTTGAAGTGGTGTGAAAAAGCTTTTGCGAAATTTCCTTTCGTCACCGTTGAGGATTACGAAATCTCTCGATGCCGAAGTGTGCCGACGTACGAGACGCTTGAAGCGCTTACGCCGAAGTACGATATCGATGCGCTTATCGTCGGTGCGGACAATTTGGTTCGCCTGCACGAATGGTATCGTTTCGAGGAGATCAACCGTCGTTACGTTTGGCTTATCGCCACACGTCCCGGCTACAAAACCGATATTCCCGAAGCTTTGCGGGCTTGGGAAATACTAAACGTACGCCAAGCCGTCAGTTCGACGGCGATACGGGCGGGAAAGATCGACGGTTTCGTCTCCCCCGCTATCGAAAACGAAGTGAAACACTATTTTACACAAAGGAAACGGATGGAAAATTTAGACTCTCGCATCGATGCTATCGTCGATGTTTTGGACAAGAACAAAGCCGAAGAGATAGAAGTGTTCGATCTTGACAACACCGACTATATCGCCAAACGCGTTGTCATCGCCAATGCGTTGAACAACAAGCACACGAGTGCGCTTTTCGACAAGATGAAAGAAGAGCTCAAGCCGCGCGGCGAGAGTTTCGTATATGCGGATACAAGCGACGATTGGATTGTCGTCGACATGGGAGACATTATCGTTCATATCATGGTCCCCGAATATCGAAGACGTTACGACTTGGAGAGCTTTCTCAACGAATTGAGCGAAAAAACGCATGCATAAAAATTTTTCGCATCAAGATAAAGAGGCGGAGATACCAAGGATTTGCCGTACCGTTTCTCTATCGTCGAAAGGATATTTGACGCCGCCGATCTCTTGATACTCTTCGTCTCCTTTCCCCAATATCAACAACACTTCCCCAGACGAGAGAGACGCGACTGCTTTCTCGATGGCTTCTTTACGGTCGACAATAGGTATCACTCCCGCTTTACCTTCCAAACCGCGTAAAATATCCTCTATAATCGCTTCCGGGTCTTCATCGCGCGGATTGTCGCTGGTGACATAGATCCTTTTGGCGAATCGCCCCGCCACCGCTCCCATCTGCGGACGTTTGTCGCGATCACGATTGCCTCCCGCACCGAACACGACCACCAGCTCTTTTTCTTTCATCGCATCAAGCACCTGATAGATACCGTCGGGCGTATGCGCGAAATCGACGATCACCAACGGATCGCGACTGACCACCTCCATCCGTCCCGAAACGCCTCCGAAGAGTTCAACGGCATCGCATATGTTTTGAAGCGGTTTTTTTGTCAGCAGATGTACCGCCGCCACCGCCGCCGTAAGATTGTAAAGATTAAAAAGTCCGACCATCGGCGAATGAAATACCGCTTCCTCGCGAATATGTTTGATGCTTGCCGTAATGCCCTCTTTAAGCGAAAATGCCTGCACCTTGTACGTAGCAGGCTCGTCCACACCGTAGCTGTAAGCGTTTTTGGGATTGTACGCAATGTGTTTGATGTCGTCTTTGTTAAGCAACTTCATACTTTCGTCGGCGAAGAAGAGACTTTTCACACGGCGATACTCTTCAATAGTGCCGTGATAGTCCAGATGGTCTCGCGTGACATTGGTATGGACTTTGAGCGTAAAATCGATCGCTTCGATCCGTCGCTGGTGAATAGCGTGAGAACTCACCTCCATTACAAAATAGTCGCATCCCTCCTCTTTGGCTCGTTTCATATTGTATAACGTTTCCAGAATCGAAGGGGTCGTCATCTTTTTGCCGTCCAAGCGTTTGTCCGTGGCAAAAAGTCCTCGCGTACCCTGTAGAGCCGGTTTCCTTCCCATATCGATCAAAAGCGAATAGATAGCGGCCGTAACGGTCGTTTTGCCGTTGGTGCCCGTCACGCCGACAACCCGCATTTTATCGAGTCCCCACTCTTTTATCAACGCTTCCGGTGTGATGTAGCCAAAAGCGTGCGTAAGCGCTTCGAAGTATTGCGTATTCTGAGATGTTTTGAGAAACAAAGTTTTCTCATCGAGTGATTGCGTGTCGTCGGTAAGAACAAGATACCCGTTTATAGGCGTCTGCAATGTTATTTTCACCGTTGTGCCTTTCGAATTAAATCGTATAAAGAAAGTACCTCTTGATCGTTACCGAACTGTTTGGCGGTATTGTCCAAATAGGATGCTGCCGTATCGTACATTTGCGCTTCTATCAAACGATGGATAAAGTCGACAAATTCTTCTTTTTTCGTAATAAAGACCTTCGTGGAAAACATCACGTCTTCAAGCGCTTTCTTAAAATCGCCTCGCTCTTCTACCAATACGGTAAAGTCTTCATAGCGTATCCCCTCTACCGAGTCGGCTTCTTCGAACGAGTGCAACAACAGCTCTTCGAGTTTTACTTTCGTTTCGCGCAAAGAGTCGATTAGTTCGTCGATGATTTTTACAGCGTTCGGACGCTCTTTTTTAATCACTTGATAGTAATCGAAAAGCGCTTGCGCCTCTTCGGCGTTGTCGATACCCAAATCGCTTAGATAGACGCCTACGCGTGCATCCTCCATTTCGGGATCGACGCTCAACAACTCACCGTAAGTTTGTAACGCCCTATCGAACTCGCCGTTTAAAAACGCTTCTTCCGCACGCTTCAATAGCGTTTCTTTAGAGAAATCGGCCATTCTTACCTCAGTTGATCCAATTTGTCTTCAAAACCTTTGGGCACGTTGACGACGGTTAACTCGGGATGAATCATTGTTTTGAGCTGTTGTTCCACGCCGAACTTCAGCGTCGTACCGCTGCTGGCACACCCCACACACGCGCCTTGCAACTGTACGTAAACTACGCCGTCTTTTATGTCGAGCAACGCGATATCTCCCCCGTCGAGTTTGATGGAAGGACGTACTTTTTCTATCACGTCTTTGACCGGAGGGTAAAGCTCTTCGTCACTAAACGGTATCATCGGTTATCTCCTTAGATTACGCTATATTATATTCAAATCGATTGCACAATGCGTACACTAATCCGTGCCACAAAGTTATACTAAAAAAGGGAGGAGTTTGTCAAGAGGTTTATGCAGTCGTCCCTCCAAGAAGGACGATGTTATACGAGTTCGATGATAGCCATGGGAGCGGCGTCGCCACGACGAAGACGCGTTTTAACAATACGCGTATATCCGCCGTTTCTTTCCGCATATTTCGGCGCGATTTCGGTTACGAGTTTGTTTGTGCACGCTTTGTCTTGCAATTGTGCAAAAACAGCTCTGTGCGCGTTAAAATCGCCTTTCGCCGCTTTTGTTATCAATTTTTCATAATAACGACGAAGCTCTTTCGCTTTAGCCAAAGTGGTTTCGATTCTTTCCTCTTTCGTCAATGCAATCGCCAAGTTTTTCAACAATGCGGCTCTATGAGAAGAGGTTCTGTTCAGTTTACGATATCCGTGTTTGTGTCTCATCTCTTTCCTTTCTCGACAGCATTATGCTTTTAGCTGCTCTAATTTTTTTACAAGATCGCTTCTTGTGCTTTCCGGCAATTCGAAATCCGGTCCGAATCCGTGTTCGATGAGGCACTCGTTGATCTCATCGAGAGATTTCTTACCGAGGTTTTTGATATTTTTGAGTTCGTTTTCGCTCATTAAAACCAGTTCACCGAGGTATTTGATTCCGGCTCTATCCAATGAGTTGAACGAACGTGCGCTCAGCCCCAACGAATCCACCGTTACCAAAAACGGCTTCAGTTCGTTTTCGTTTCCGATACTTTTAGGTACGGGCGACGTGATGTCGACGTTCAGAACACCGGCAAAGACGGAAAGCTGTTTATTCATCACTTCAAGCGCATTTGTAAATGCTTCTACCGGACCTATCTGTCCATCCGTTTCGATATCGAAAACAATCTTTTCGAAGTTCGGATTGTCCTCCACCAAAACAGGTTCGATACGATAATTCGCCTTTCTCACGGGCGTAAAGAAAGCATCCAACGCAATCGCATTTTCACTCACTTCGTCACGCAAATCTTCGCTCGGCACATAGCCTATTCCTTTTGCGACGACGATGGTAAAGTCAAGTTGCGCATCCTCGTTTAGTGTCGCCAACGGCAAATCGCCGTTTACCACTTCCACCAAGTCGTTGTTCAGATCTTGCGCCGTCACTTCTTTGTGACCGCTAAAACTGTATTTCAGCTCTACACGCTCGCTGTCGTCTTTGATTTTGAAGCGTATGTTTTTGAGGTTGATGATAAATACGGCGACATCTTCATGCATCCCTCTAATCGTATCGAACTCGTGTGCGGCACCTTCGATTCTTATAGAGATAGGCGCATACCCGATGGAAGAACCCAAAATCAATCTACGCATCGGATGTGCAATCGTCACGGCATAACCGCTCTCAAAAGGATACGCGATTATTTCCGCACGATTTTCACTAATTTCGTTAATCTCTACCTCTCTAGGCATATACGGCGCAACTTTGATTTTTCTCATTAACCTGCCTTTATTGCATTATTTAGAGTATAGCTCGACGATAAGACGCTCTTCCACCGGTATTGAAATTTCTTCTCTTTCGGGAATTCTCGTAAAGATTCCGAAAAGCTTTTCTTTATCTACGTCAACCCACTCTACAATGCCCGTTTGATTGGTCAACTCAATCGCACGTTGGATTTGAGGGTTGTTTTTGCTTTTTTCTCGAATTTCGATCTTTTGTCCCGCTTTAACACGGTACGAGGGGATATCCACGCGTCTTCCGTCGACCAATATGTGACCGTGATTAACCAGCTGTCGAGCAAATGCGCGTGTCGTGGCAAATCCCATTCTATACACCACATTGTCAAGTCTCTGTTCGAGAAGTTGGATCAAAATTTCCCCCGTGTTTCCTTCTTTACGGTTAGCCTCTTTAAAAAGATTTCTAAACTGTTTTTCGGAAACACCGTACATAAACTTCGCTTTTTGCTTCTCCTGAAGCTGCTGACCGTATTCGCTCAACTTGGAACGTCTTTGTCCGTGTTGTCCCGGCGCATAAGGACGTTTTTCGAGCGCAGATTTTCCGGCCAGTCTTCGCTCACCCTTCAATCCGAGATCGACACCGAGGCGTCTTTCGATTTTTTCTACCGGTCCTCTATATCTAGCCATGCTTATACCCTTCTCTTCTTAGGTGGTCTGCAGCCGTTGTGCGGCAGCGGTGTGATATCTTTCAAAAAAGTGACACGAATACCTTCGGTCGCACCGATGGCTTTTACTGCCGTATCGCGACCGGAACCGGGACCTTGCACTTTGATCCCCACTTCTTTGATGCCGTGCTCTTTCGCTTTGTTCATCGCGTCGGCAACCGCTTCGGTAGCGGCGAAAGGCGTGGATTTTTTAGAACCTTTAAAGCCGAGCGCACCCGCCGAACTCCATGCGATCACATTTCCCATTTCGTCCGTTACGGTGATAACGGTATTGTTAAAAGTCGCCGCTACGTAAACGACACCTTTGGCAATATTCTTTTTCGCTTTTTTCTTAGCCATACTACGCTACTCCTTACGCTGATCCGACTGTTTTGCGCTTACCTTTGCGTGTACGCGCGTTCGTTTTCGTTTTTTGACCGCGAACCGGCAATCCTTTTCGGTGTCTCAGACCTCTGTAGTTCCCGAGATCCATCAACGCCTTGATATCCATCGCCACTTTTTTTCTCAAGTCCCCTTCGACCATGACGTGATCTTGGATATCTTTACGAATCAACGCCGCTTCGGCATCCGTCAATTCGTATACGCGTTTGTCATAGCTGATTCCGGTTCTGTCAAGGATTTGTCTGGAGGTAGTCAAACCGATACCGTAAATGTATGTCAACGCATACTCCATACGTTTCTTTTTGGGCAAATCAACACCTGCAATCCGTGCCATGTTTATCCTTGTCTCTGTTTATGTTTTGGATTTTTACAAATCACGCGGACGATTCCTTTGCGTTTGATGATTTTACAATCATCGCACATCTTTTTAACCGATGGTCTAACCTTCATAGGTTGTCTCCTAATTAGTGTTTGTTGCCGAAAAGGGCAGTCGTTTTGCACCTGAATATGCGTGGTTTGCCGAGGTTTAAGCAAACCAACCCTTCTCTCACCGGTGTCCGTGAGACAAAGGTTCTTCACGCAGCACTTCCTTGCCTGTAGAGGAAGGGAGTGGGATTTTACATAATTTATTATTAATGTACGCTTATTTGCGAAGGCTTATTTGTAACGGAACGTAATTCTTCCTTTATCCAAACTGTAGGGGGTCAACTCTACTTTTACACGATCTCCCGGCAAAATTTTGATATAGTGCATACGCATTTTTCCCGCAATATGGCACAGTACCACATGTCCGTTGTCCAGTTCGACACGAAATGTCGCATTCGGCAACGCCTCAATCACTTTACCGTCAATCTCGATTACGTCGTCTTTTGCCATCTTCTCTCCTTTTTATAAACTACACATCTCTCGAAGGATTGGTCAAAATCACCGCTTTATTGCCTATTACGGCAACTTGATGTTCGTAATGTGCCGTACGTAGGCCGTCCTCGCTTATCACGGACCAACCGTCTTTCAAAAGTTTCGGCGTTCCTATTTGTTGACATACCATCGGTTCGATACAAAAAACCATACCGTTTTTGATTTTCGGCCCTTGATTCGCTTTACCTTCCAAATAGTTCGGAATGTTGGGTTCGTCATGCGGCTTCGTACCGATACCGTGACCGCAATAATCTCTTAAAGGAACATAACCGCGCTCACGGATAAAACTTTCGAGAAGGTAACTCAACTCTTTGAAGCGCATACCGGGCTTGATGGCATCGATGGCATGATAGAGCGCATCTTTAGCACAAGCTATCAGCCGCTTATCCTCTTCGCTGCATTCGCCGATACACATCGTAATCGCGGCATCGCCGAAATATCCGTCCAACTTGGAGCCGATATCCAATCCGAGGATATCCCCTTCTCGCACTACGGTCTCGTCGGGTACGCCGTGAATACATACTTCGTTCAAAGAGGTACACACGGAGCCCGTAAACCCGTAAAGACCTTTGAACGACGGCTCCGCACCTTGTTTGCGAAGATACGCTTCGCCCATTGCGTCAATCTCTTTGAGACTCATACCGGGACGAATCTCTTCTTGAAGATATGCCAAGGTATTGCCGACAATTTCGCCGGCACGTTTCAATTTTTCGAGTTCTGCAGGCTTGCGTATAGCGATAGCCATCTTACAAACCTACGTTTCCGAGTGTATCGTATTGCGCCATTGTGCGTTGCGCTTCTATCTTACGCATCGTATCAAGCGCCACCTGCACGATAATGAGTACCGATACGCCTCCGAAGTAGAAGCTTGCACCCATTCCGGACATTATCGCAAAAGGTACGGTCGAGATAATACCCAAATAGATTGCGCCCCAAAGCGTCAAGCGACTTGCCACTTCGTTTAGAAACTCTTTGGTCTGTTCGCCGGGTCTGACACCGGGAATAAATCCACCTTGGCGCTTCAGATTGTCGGCGATATCTTTGGCATTAAACGCAATCGAAGCATAAAAGAAGGAGAAGAACACGACAAGAACGAATGTCGCTATGTTAAACACCAAACCGCCGGGGGTCAAAACATCCGCTATTGCCGTCAAAATCGGATTGGTACTTGCTTGCAACATCGTCAACGGAAACATCAAGATCGCCGATGCGAAAATCGGGGGGATGACACCCGACAGGTTGATTTTGATAGGAATATAGTTCATTACGCGCTTGGATTGATTTTGCATAATTGTCTTACGCGAATAGGAAATCGGTATGCGGCGCTCGCCCAACTCCACATAAATGATAGCGAGAACTGTAACGATGATAATGGCGAGAATCGCAAGGACTACAAGAAAATTCATCTCTCCTGCGTTTACCGCTCTTACCGTATTGCCGATTGCGGCGGGAATACCGGAAACAATACCTGCAAAAATAATCAACGAAATCCCGTTACCGATTCCTTTTTGCGTAATTTGCTCTCCGATCCACATCAACAGCATCGTTCCTGTCAACATCGAAAAAGTCGCCAACACCGTAAAGAGTGTAGGATCTATCATGACGGCGCTTTCTCCCGAACGACCCGTCATACTTTGTAGTCCTATGGAGACGCCGATGGCTTGAACGACCGTAATGAAAATCGTAAAGTAGCGGATGATTTGCATATATTTTTGCATACCGTCACGTTCTTTTTTCATCTGACCGAGCGTAGGAAAGGTTGCCGCCAACAACTCCATGACGATGGATGCCGTAATATAGGGCATAATACCGAGTGAGATGATACTCAATCGACTTACGGCATTTCCCGAAAACATATTCATCATGCCGAGTGCGTTATTGGAATTACTGTCGAAGAAATCTTTGATGACCTGGAGATCGACCCCCGGCGTGGGGATGTAGGCCAAAACCCTGTAAGCGAAAAGAAATCCGAGCGTTATCAGAATTTTTTGCGTTAACGCGCTACTCATGGTTATTTTCCACTTGTCGTGACGGCATCGTCTTTAATCTTGGAAGCAAGTTCTTTCGCCGATGCACCGATGAGTTTGACTCTTGTGACGTTTTTATTCATTTTGTGAACGGAACGGATACTCTCTATCGTGATCTCATCCAGTTCCGCGACCGCTTTGATCTTATCGACATTGATAACATAAGGTTTCACTACTTTGGAAACGAATCCGATTTTCGGCAGCCGCTTTTGAATAGGCATTTGACCGCCTTCGAAACCTCGTTTTCTACTATATCCCGAACGCGCCTTTTGTCCTTTGTTACCGCGCCCGGCCGTTTTGCCCGTACCGGAACCCTGACCGCGTCCCACACGTTTGTCATTGTGTGTCGAACCGGGAGCCGGCTGTAAGTTATGAAGTCCCATATTGCACCCCTTATGATTTGATTCTGGTAAGCGCTTCAATCGTACATCTTACCAAGTTATTCGGGTTGTTCGAACCGATCGATTTGCACAAAACATCTTGGATACCCGCCAATTCCAGTACCGGTCTCGCCGCACCGCCGGCAATCAACCCCGTACCTTCGGAAGCGGGTCTGAGCACGATACGACTTGCGTTGAATTTATGCTCGATATCGTGAGCGATTGTCGACCCTTTCAGGTTGACTTTCACCAAGTTTTTATGTGCATCTTCCACCGCTTTTTTAATCGCGTCGGGAACCTCTTTGGCTTTACCGTAACCGTAGCCTACCGTCCCTTTTTTGTCACCTACGACAACCAGCGCGGTGAAGCGGAAACGTCTACCGCCTTTGACGACTTTGGTAACGCGCCCGATATTTACGATAACTTCTTCAAATTCGTTTTCAATCTCATGGTTTTCCATTGCACGCATCCTTATAGCTTGATTCCGGCTTCTCTTAGCCCTTCGGCGAATGCCGCCACGACACCGTGATACAAATAGCCGTTTCTATCGAAGACGACACTTTCGATGTTTTTGGCGTTCAAAGCTTTTGCCATCTCCGCACCTACTTTTTTCGCATCTTCTTTATTGGCGCGTAGCCCCAATTTTCGTCCGTCTACGGCAGCAAGCGTATGTCCGGCCTCATCGTCGATAGCTTGCGCATAGACATATTTATTGGAGCGGTAGATTGACAATCTCGGAAGCTCCGACGTACCGAAAATTTTACCGCGCACTCTCGCTTTACGCTGCGCACGCAGTCTGTTTTTTCTTTTTTGGACACTTTTTAACATCTCTCGCCTCCCTACTTACCTGCCGCTTTACCGGCTTTTCTGATAATCACTTCATCGGTATATTTGACACCTTTTCCTTTGTACGGTTCGGGCGGCCTAAACGCTCTAATCTCCGCTGCAGCCTGTCCTACCGCTTGCTTATCCGTACCGCTGATAGTGATGATGTTTTTATCGACTTTGATGTCGAGACCCTCGGGAATCTCGTAATTGATGTCGTGAGAAAAACCGAGTTGCAAGTTCAGTACTTTGCCTTGGACGGCCGCTCTATAACCGACACCGTTAATTTCCAAAGATTTCGTAAACCCTTTATCGAGTCCGATAACAATATTGTTAAAAAGAGAACGATATGTCCCCCAATATGCCGAAGATTGCTTGTCATCGCCTTTTCTTTTAAACGTTACGGTATTTCCGTCGATTTCCACATCGACTCTCCCGTGTGTTTCGAGGCGTTTTTCAAGATTGCCTTTTTTCGCAACGACTGTCGTTCCGTCGAGCTTTACTTCGATACCCGCGGGAACAATAACCGGTTGTTTACCTATTCTTGACATTTCGTCTCCTTACCAAATACTACAGATTACTTCACCGCCGATACCGCGTTTGAATGCTTCGTCGTTCGGCAATACACCCTGGCTTGTTGATACGACCAGCGTACCGTAACCGTTTTTAAATCGTTTAATATCCTCTTTACCTTGGTAAATACGTCGGCCCGGCTTGGATATCTTTTTTACTTCGTTAATGACGCTTTTACCGTTGTCGTCATATTTTAAAACGACGGTAATCGTCTTTTTGTTATTGCCTTCGTCATTGACTTGATAACTTTCGAGATATCCTTTGTCAACGAAAATTTTCACGATAGCTTCGATCATGTTCGAATGCATCAAGGTCGTCGTATCCAATCTTCTTTGCGCAGCGTTTCTGATACGGGTCAGAGAGTCTGCAATTATGTCTGTCATCATCTTTCTACTCCTTACCAGCTTGCTTTGCGCATACCGGGAATGAGGCCTTCATTGGCCATTTTTCTCAAACAAATACGGCAAATACCGAAATCTCTATATACGGAGTGGGGTCTACCGCAAATGTTACATCTGGTGTATGCACGAGTCGAAAACTTGGGTTTTCTTTTCTGTTTCGCTATCATCGATTTCTTAGCCATTAGTTTCTCCCTTTAGCAAAAGGCATACCCAACTTCTCCAAAAGCGCGTAAGCCTCTTTGTCGTCTTCTGTGCTTGTGACAATCGTAATGTTCATACCGTGTGTCTTCATAATGTTGTCGTATTCGACTTCGGGAAACATCAACTGCTCGTCCAAACCGAAACTGTAATTACCTCGACCGTCAAACCCTTTTCTCGGAACACCGCGGAAATCTTTTACTCTCGGCAATGCGATAGAGATCAGTTTGTCGAGGAAGTTATACATATTTTCGCCTCTAAGCGTCACTTTAATACCCGAGGGAGCGCCTTCTCTCGCTTTAAAACCGGCAACCGACTTTTTCGCCGCGACGATAACCGCTTTTTGTCCCGCGATCAATGAAATGGTATCCGCCATATTGGCAATCAGTTTGGAGTCTTTACCTTCTTGTCCCGCACCTACGGAGATGACGATCTTTTCAAGCTTCGGTGTCTGCATCGGATTTTTAATCCCGCACTCATCTCGCAATGCGGGAACGATGTCATTGTACTTTTGCTTCATTCTGCTCATGGGTTCAGCCCTCTACTTTTTTTACGTTTGAGATATGGATAGGCATCTCTTTGTTGACAAATCCGCCCTCTTTGTTTTGTTCGCTGGGTTTTACGGCTTTTTTTGCCACTTTACAACCCGCGACTATCACCGCGTCTTTTTTCGTCAACACGCGCAACACCTCTCCGCGTTTACCTTTGTCGTCTCCGGCGATGATTTCTACTTGATCGCCTTTTTTGATTTTAAATTTTTTATTTGCCATTTTACCATACCTCCGGTGCCAACGATACGATTTTCATAAAGCCCGCATAACGAGTCTCACGACTTACGGGTCCGAAAATACGCGTACCGATAGGCTCTTTTTTATCGTCGATGATGACCGCCGCATTGTCGTCGAAACGAATCAAAGAGCCGTTTTCTCTTTGAATCTCCTTTTTCGTACGTACCACAACGGCTTTTACGACTTTTCCTTTTTTCACCTTACCGGTCGGCAACGCCTTTTTTACCGACGCGACGATAATGTCGCCGACAGAGGCGTAACGTCTTTTCGAACCGCCCAGTACTTTAATACACATGATCTCTTTCGCACCGCTATTGTCTGCGACGTTCAATCTTGTAAAACTCTGAATCATTACACCTCTCCTCTCTTCACGATTTCGAGCAATCGGAAGCTTTTGTTTTTAGAGATGGGGCGACACTCGATCGCTACGACGGTATCTCCGATATTCGCTTCGTTTCTCTCGTCGTGAACAAGATATTTTTTAAACCGTTTTACCGTTTTGTGATATCTCGGATGGAGTACGCGTCTTTCAACCAAAACCGTCGCGGTTTTTTCGCCGGCTTTTTTGATTACCGTACCCTGTATTTGTCTTTTTGGCATCTGCGACCCCTTACTTCGATCTTACAGCCGTCAATGCTGTTTGAATTCTGGCGATATCTTTTTTCGCCGCTCTGATTTCAGAAGTGTTCGTCAACTGCATCGTTTTCAACTTCGCGTTGAGTGTGAACAGTTCCAATTTTTTTTCTTTCAACAATTCGACAAGTTCCGCTTCGCTTTTGTCTTTCAAATCAATATATTTCATAACTGTCCTTTGCAGTGATAATTTTACACTTAAACGGCAGTTTGTGAATAGCCAATGTCAACGCTTCCCTTGCAAGAGACTCTTCGACACCCGCCATTTCGAAAATGATACGACCGGGTTTGATATTCATCACCCACTTCTCGACGCCGCCTTTACCTTTACCCATCCTTGTTTCGAGCGGTTTTTTGGTCAAAGGCTTGTCAGGGAAAACACGAATCCACGTTTTACCCGTTCTGCTGATTCTACGTGTCATCGCCACCCTTGCCGCTTCAATCTGACGAGAGTCGATGCGTCCGGCTTCGATCGCTTTGATCGCAATATCGCCGAACTCGAGCTTATTTCCTCTAAAGGATTTACCGCGATTGCGTCCTTTTTGTTGTTTTCTCCACTTGGTACGTTTGGGCATTAACATGATTATTCACCTCTTCTTCCGGATGATCTTCTTCTGCCACCCTTTTTCTCTTCTTTGGGTTCTTGTTGGATACCTTTGGTCAAAACTTCGCCTTTAAATATCCAAACTTTTACGCCGATGATGCCGTATGTCGTACGGGCTTCGGCAAATCCGTAATCGATTTTTGCACGTAACGTATGCAAAGGTACGCGTCCTTCGAGATACCACTCGGTACGTGCCATCTCCGCACCGCCGAGACGCCCGGCTACCGCTACTTTGATACCTTTCGCACCCGATTTGAGCGCACCTTGGATCGCTTTTTTCATCGCACGTCTGAACGCGACGCGGCGCTCGAGTTGCGTCGCGATATTTTCCGCAACCAGTTGGGCGGAAGCTTGAGGGCGTTTCTCCTCTTTTATATTGATCAACACATCTTTGCCGAGCATTTTTGTCAAAGTGGCTTTGAGTTTCTCGATATCGGCACCCTTTTTACCGATGATAATACCCGGTCTCGCAGTCACGATATTGATACGGAGTTTTTTAACCGTACGTTCGATAATGATATTGGAAATCCCGGCATAAAAAAGTTCTTTTTTGAGGAACTTTCTGATCTTGTGATCTTCGGCGATGAAGTCTACCGCACGTGTTTTTGCGGGGAACCATCTGGACTCCCAGTTCCTATTAATTCCCAGTCTAAGACCTATCGGATTGACTTTCTGACCCATTTACGCTTCCTTTCCATCTTTTTTCACGGGTGCTACTTCCACGAGAATGTGTGCCGTCGGTTTGATGATTCTCGAAGCCGTACCTCTTGCTCTCGGTCTCCATCTTTTCATCACGGCCGCTTTGTCGACGCGACAAGAGACGATTTCCACCTCTTCGGGTTCATAGTCGCCGTTGGCGACAGCAGAAGCGATTACTTTCGAGATGATACCCGCCGCTTTGTTGGGCATAAACTCCAAGGATGCCAATGCCAACTCGGCGTTCATTCCCTGTACCTCTTTCGCTATCAATCTCGCTTTAGTCGGAGAAACACGAACGAATTTCAACAATGCTCTACTCATCTTAGCCCACCTTCTTCTGAACGGAACCTTTATGTCCCTTAAAAGTACGTGTCGGAGCGAATTCACCCAATTTGTATCCGACATGGTTTTCGGTGATATAAACAGGTACGAACTGTCTACCGTTGTGTACGTTGATGGTCAATCCGATGAACTCGGGAAAAATGACCGATCTTCTCGACCATGTCTTAATAGGCTTGGTCGAACCTTCTTCTTTCGCTTTCAGTACTTTTTTCATCAAGTGTTCGTCGATGAAAGGCCCTTTTTTCAATGATCTTGCCATCGTTAGCCCCTTACTTTTTCTTTTTTCTCGAGATGATCAGCTTGTCGCTGGCCTTCTTCTTACGTGTCTTATAGCCTTTTGTCGGCATACCCCAGGGTGATACGGGATGACGTCCCGAGTTGGTTTTTCCTTCACCACCGCCGTGCGGGTGATCGATCGGGTTCATCGCCGAACCGCGTGTCTGCGGTCTGATTCCCAAGTGTCTGCTGCGGCCTGCTTTTCCGATGACGATATTCGCGAAATCTTCGTTTCCTACCGTTCCGATAGTCGCCATACATTCACCCAAAATGTAGCGCATCTCACCGGAAGGAAGTCTGAGCGAAACATATTTTCCGTCACGTCCCATAATCTGCGCATATCCGCCCGCGCTTCTTGCCAATTTTCCGCCTTGACCGGGATTCATCTCGATATTGTGCACGAGCGTACCTACAGGAATGTTTTTGAGTTTCATCGCATTACCCGTACGAATATCGAGTCCGGACTCCGCAGCCATGATTTTGTCGCCGACCTTCAAGCCTTTGGGTTGAAGGATGTAGCGCTTTTCCCCGTCCGTATACTTGACGAGACAAATACGGCAGTTTCTGTACGGATCGTATTCAACGGTCGCTACCGTCCCTTCCACGCCGAATTTGTTTCGTTTGAAATCGATGATGCGGTACAGTTTTTTCGCACCCGCTTCTTTGTGGCGGGAAGTGATTCTACCGTGGTGGTTGCGTCCCGCTTTTCTCGGTAGATTTACCAAAAGCGAACGAACGGTAGGTTTGGATGTGATATCGCTGCTGTCAAGGTTTGTCATATACCTTCTTGAAGGTGTATAGGGTTTGTATCCTTTGATTGCCATCTTCTATCCTTATACCGCTAAGCTTTCTATTTTCGCGTCTTCGGGAAGTTTTACGTAAAACTTCTTCCAATCCGCTCGTTTGCCTTCAACACCTTTGAAGCGCTTGACTTTACCGTTGACTCTCATGGAATTCACTTTCAAAGGCGTGATTCCGAAATACTCTTTAAACACTTCTTTCAATCCGTTTTTCGTCATGCGCGGTGTTGTTTGCACGACAATGACACCTTCCTCTTGCAGTGCCAAGCTTTTTTCCGTATAAACGATTGATTTGATATCTGTAATATCTGCCATTTTAAGCCTCTTTCGTCAATTTTTCAAATACGGCTTTTTCCATTACCACAGCATGAAATGCCGCCGCAAGATAGGCATTCAGCTCGTGTGACTCGACAAGATAAGCGTTTTGCAAGTTTCTAAACGCCAAAAACGTTTTGTCGTCGATCAAATCCTTTACGACAAGAACATCTCTTTGTCCCAAGTTCTTGACAAAAGTTGCCGCATCTTTCGTTTTACCAGATTCGATTGTGATGTCGTCGACAACAAAAAGCGCTTCATTTGCCGCCTTTTCCGCCAATGCGTGATAAAGAGCAAGTTTTTTTTGCTTTTTGTTCACTTTTTGCGTATAGTTTTTGTCCGTAGTGGGACCGAAAACCACACCCCCGCCTCTAAACTGCGGAGCACGGATAGATCCTTGGCGCGCGCGACCGCCTCCTTTTTGAGAGAAAGGCTTCTTACCGCCGCCGCTAACGGCCGAACGGTTTTTCGTTTGCGCGTTGTTGGCTCTGATGTTCGCCATATATGCTTTACAATAAAGATAGAGGTTGTGCGGATGTACATCCAAAAATTTTTCTGGAAGATCCGTCGTTTTAATCATC
The DNA here is from genome assembly GCA_027026055.1 of Campylobacteraceae bacterium. GTDB lineage: Bacteria > Campylobacterota > Campylobacteria > Campylobacterales > Sulfurovaceae > JALVPA01. The sequence continues at coordinate 21,826 of JALVPA010000199.1, forward strand.
GTTACGTTACTCATTTCACAATCCTTACCAATCCTCTTGCTCCGTTATGTCCGGGGACCGAACCTTTCACTACCAAAATACCGTTTTCGGCATCGAAAGAGAGTACTTCGTTTTTTACCGTTACTTTCGTATTGCCGTATTGTCCGGGCATTTTTTGACCGGGTTGAACGCGTCCGGGCCATTCGCACATACCGATAGAACCGATACGACGACCGAATCTGTGACCATGAGAACCCGGTCCGCCGCCGAATCCGTGACGCTTCATCCCCCCTTGGAAACCTCTACCTTTCGTCTTAAACGACGTTTTTACCACATTCGCTTCCGCCAAAGGTGCCGTGTCGAGATCACCGGCTTCCGTTCCTTCCGCTACGCGAATGGTCATGAATTTGTTAAACTCTTTGGAGATACCGTACTTCGCTTGCTGCCCTTCGATCGCTTTGTTGATCTTTTTGGAACTGTTGTACGCCACAAGCGCTTTTCCGTCCTCTCTCACCTCGCATACTTTCGCATCCACGACTTTAAGAAGTGTAACGGGAACACTTGGTACGTCGATGGTTCTGCTCATACCAATCTTTTCTACGATAAATTCCATTCCCTACTCCTTACTTGTCCATAGATCTGATTTCGACTTCGATTTCCGGCGCCAAATCCAGTTTCATCAACGAGTCGATCGTATCCGAAGTCGCAGAAACGATATCTATCATTCTCGCATGAATTCTGATTTCGAACTGTTCGCGAGAATCTTTATTGATGTGCGGCGAACGAAGAACCGTATAACGTTTGATTTTCGTCGGCATGGGAATCGGACCTCGAATCTCCGCACCCGTACGTTTGACCGCATCTACGATAGCAGCAACTGATCTGTCCAACACACGATGATCGTAAGCTTTCAGCTTCAATCTGATTTTTTCCATTTTTACCCTTTAAAGAACTCGTTATCGACACAAAAATGACGCATGCACGCCCCTCTTTTGTCTCTAACATAAATTTTAGGAACGCGAATTATATCCAAACTTTTCGGATTGTTCAATATTTTTCAACTAAAAACGATACAATTTTACAAAATCATTTCCTTTTAAAAAGGAAACAATAGGGGTTTCCGTATGGATTTATTGGAATTTTTTTACGACTATCCGCCGCAAACGGAAAAGTATGTCGAACGTAAACTCGTTCTGCCGGAATCGGGGGATGTCAATCTCTACGGTGCCAGAGGGTGCGGCAAAAGCACGCTCGTGTCGCACTATCTTTCCCGTTCGACTCGAAAAACCCTCTATATAGACCTGGAAGACCCCGCCCTCATTCTCAACACGCTCGATACCCTGCCTCTGCAAGCCTTTATCGAGGAAAAGGGTATCGAAGAGTTGATCTTCGATCACTATGTACCCGGTATGCTCGAAACCTATCCTCGCGTTAAGCGAACAATCGTTGTTTCGCGCGAACCCCTCGATGAAAAAAAGTTCACCGCCGTCGCTTTATACCCTCTTGACTTCGAAGAGTTTTTGGTTTTCGATCACGGCCAGAAAAACGTACATGCTTTCAATCGTTTTTTCAAACAGGGTACGCTGCCGGCACTTGCCGTTACAGGCAAACCGATACGTTATCGATGGAAACATTTTTTTCAACACCAATTCTCCCCGTCCGAACAGTCGCTGCTGTTGATATTGGCGCGCCATAACACGCAAACCTTAACGATCCACCAAATCTACACTTTTGCAAAAGAACATTTCAAAATTTCCAAAGATTTCGTCTACGAAACGATGCAACGCTTTCAAAAAGAAGGTATCGTCCATTTTATCGAAAATCGCATTCGAAGCAGTGGGAAAAAAATGATTTTTTACGATTTCGCGTTTGCCAAATTTCTCTCTCACGACCAAAGTTTTAACGTCCAGTTCGATACGATGATAGCGCTTACGCTTGTCAAACATAAAGTGGCGTTTCGTACGCTGGGCATACACGGTTATCTTACCGACGACAGTACCCTTATCGTTCCCTCGCCGTTCGAAAGCG
>JALVPA010000200.1 GCA_027026055.1 Campylobacteraceae bacterium
ACGGAAGCGCTTTTCGATAAGGTGGCGAAGCGCTACGGCATACCGATAGAGAAGATGCGTACCAACTATCGAAGCGCACGCCTTGTGGTCGAAAGCGTCAATCGATGGTTTGAAGAGAAGATGGAAGATTTCGTACCGCAGCTACCGCGCCCGGATGCGCCCGAAGGATATGTGTCGATTGTCGAGAACGGCGAGATTGTCGAAGAGATCGTCGCGCGTATCGAGATGTTGACGACAAACGGAGTAAGTGCGGATGAGATCGCGGTACTGGTGCATACCAACAAGGAGGGGCAGACGGTACAAGAAGCGTGTCGCGCGCGGGGGATTCCCACGTTGCTTCAGACCTCAAGCTCGCTCAAATATCTTCGTCCGGTCGCCACATTGGCGGCGATGGTGCGTTATTTGCTCTATGGCGACGAGGTGGCGGCGGAAGCCTTCGCCGCCGAAGTCGGGAAAAAGCCCGATGCGCAAGCGCTTTCGTGGTTTTCCGAGACGATGACGCCGCTTGAAGTGTTGGACAGGTTGATTATGCAGTACGGCTTCGATCGTCAATCGCGCAACCTGCTGCGTTTGTTGGAGTTTGCGTCCGGATACGATTCGTTGCATCGTTTTCTCGAAGAGTTCGATCGTTCGCGTATCGCCGTGGCGAACCATTCGGTGGTAGGCGTGCGCATTTTGACGGTGCACGGATCCAAAGGGCTGGAATTTCCGTATGTGATCGTATCGGACAGAATAAGCGGAGAGAGTCGCGACACAGAGGCGATCTTTTTTGCTTACGACGAGAGTTTGAAGATTCGACGGATTTTTTATCGTATCAAAAACAGAGAACACTTCGACAAAGCGTATGCCGATGCGATCGCCGAACGCAAAGAGGCCGCGCAAAAAGATCGGATGAATTTGCTCTATGTCGCACTGACACGGGCGGCAACGGGATTGATTGTCGTCAAAAAACCGGAAAAGTCGATTTTCGATTCGCTGGATATGTCGGTGAAGGAGTCGGGAAAAATTCTCCCCGTCGCACCGCCGTGCGACAACGAAGCGACGGAGATCAAAGGGATACGCATCCCTTCTTACGGTACGCAGGAGCATATCCTCGCCGAAGAGGAAGATTACGATGCGGAAGCGGTACGTTTCGGAACGGCATTGCACTACGGACTCGAGATGCTCGGCGGATGCGACGAAGCATCGGTACAATCCGCCGTCACGGCGGCAATCAACCGTTTCGGCACATTGCTTCGCCAAGAACAACGCGACGATCTTGCCGCGCGTATTGCTCGTTTGGCCAAAGAGGAGCGTTTCGTACGGATGTGGAAAGAGGCAAGAGCGATCTATAAAGAAAAAGCGTTTGTGTACGAAGGGGAGTTTGGACGCATCGACCTGCTTTTGGAGTTCGAAAACAAATGGGCGGTAGTGGATTACAAAAGTAGCCTGACGCAACGCGAAAGTTACGATACGCAAGTGAGACGCTATATGAAAGCGGTCGAACGATTTGTCGACAAACCGGTCGAGGGGGTGTTGCTTTATATCGGCAAAGAGGAAATAACGTTCATTGACTTAAAGTAAACTTAAATTAATAATATTTTAAGAATAAAACGCTACAATGCGCCCATCGAAAGATTTCCGTAGATATCTTTTGCGCCGGTTGCGGCGTATCTTTCGCAATGTTGACGAAGATATCCGGGAAATCCGATGAAAAGCGTTTCGTGAGAACGGACGAAAAACCAAAAAGGATCGGATCATGAAAATGACAAAAGCGATAAAGCCTCATGAGGTGAAGCGCGAATGGCACCTGATCGATGCGGAAGGCAAAACTTTCGGTCGCATCTTGACGGAAGCCGCCACACTGCTTCGCGGAAAGCACAAACCGTCGTTCACGCCCAATGTAGATTGCGGCGACTACGTGGTGATTATCAATGCGGAGAAAGCGAAATTTTCCGGTAACAAACTCGAAGACAAAGAGTACTTCAGACATTCGGGCTATTTCGGTTCGACCAAAAGTCGCAAGCTAAGCGACATGCTCGAAAACCATACCGAAAAGCTCTACAAGCTTGCGGTAAGAGGGATGCTTCCCAAAACGAAATTGGGTCGTCAAATGCTTAAAAAACTCAAAGTGTATGCCGGACCGGAACATCCGCACACTGCACAGATCAATAAAGGGGCTGAATAATGGCAACGATTTATGCAACAGGTAAACGTAAAACGGCCGTCGCAAAAGTATGGCTCACTCCCGGAAACGGCGAAATTCTCGTAAACGGTATGACGCTCGATCAGTGGCTCGGCGGTCACGAAACGTTGAAAATGAAAGTGAGATTGCCGCTTGAAGCGACAAAACAACTTGAGGCGGTCAATATCAAAGCCACGACGCTCGGCGGCGGATATTCTGCGCAAGCGGATGCGGTCAAACACGGTATCTCCAAAGCGTTGGTGGCGTACGAGCCCTCTTTCCGTGCGATTCTCAAGCCTATGGGATTGCTTACGCGCGACTCGAGAGTGGTCGAGCGTAAAAAACCGGGTAAGAAAAAAGCAAGACGTTCTCCTCAATTCTCCAAGCGTTAATCTACGCATTATCGTCCGAACGCTCGGTTCGGATGTTGTGTTTTTTTATTTCTTTCAATCTCGCAAAATTATGGTTTCGACATAAAGAACTCGTAGTACATGCATGCGTTTATACGTTTTATACTATTGAGGTGATTTGGTCCATAGCGGGATCGCTGCCGAAGAACGCCCATTCAAATCATAAGTGCAATTCACCTCTAAATTAAGCAGCTACTTCTTTAGCGAATTCTTCGAAAAACACCTCATAAGGTGTCCTGAATCCAAGTACTTTTCGCGGTCTGTGATTTAACTTC
>JALVPA010000201.1 GCA_027026055.1 Campylobacteraceae bacterium
AGCAACCCGAAGCGCATGCGTATAACGGCGCGTTCGCGTTCGTTGAGCTGCTCCAGTACTTCGTCTATCTGTTCGTTGAGGTCGTCTTTGAGTACCACATCCGTAGGGCTGAGCGTCGTTTTGTCTTCGATAAAGTCGCCGAATCTTCCGTCCTCTTCGTCACCCACGGGCGTTTCGAGAGAGACCGGTTCTTTGGTGATTTTGATAACGTTTTTGACCTTGTCGACGCTTAGCCCCACCTCTTTGGCGATTGTTTCGAGATCCGGCTCTTTACCCGTCTCTTGGAGGTGTTTGCGGATGATTTTGTTGATACGGTTGATCGTCTCTATCATATGGATGGGGATGCGGATCGTGCGCGCTTGATCGGCGATGGCGCGGCTGATTGCTTGACGAATCCACCATGTGGCGTAGGTGGAAAATTTGTAACCTTTTTCATACTCGAACTTGTCGACCGCTTTCATCAAACCGATGTTACCCTCTTGGATCAAATCGAGAAACGGCAATCCTCGGTTGGTATAACGTTTGGCGATCGAGACGACAAGACGGAGGTTCGATTTCGCCATACGCGTTTTGGCCTTTTCGCTTTTGGCTTTACCGAGCCTGATTTGATTGAGGATCTCTTGAAGCTTCTCTTCGCTCAGATCAAAGCCGCTTTTGCTTGCCTCGCGCGTCTCGAAAAGCTTTTTGATCTCGACATAGGTACTTACCATTGTCGTTTCGGGTACCGCTGCGGCGATATCCTCTTTGCTCATGTGGATGATATTGTCCAAAATTTTGCGATGGTTTTCTCTAAGGTGTTCGTTAAAGAGCGGTAGTTTGTATTCCAGACGCTTGAGCTCTTTTTCGAAACTGTCGTCGCTTTTAAGCGCCGTTTCCATCGCTTTGACCAACTCGTTGATAAGCTTCGAGGTCGGTCCCAAATCGAGTAGGGCGGCTTTAAGTTGCTCTTTTTTGTAAGCGATTTTGAGACGTTCGTGAATGATTTTGACGGGGTCGGTTTCGTTTTTGAGGAACTCATCCAGCCCTTCGCGTGCCTTCATCCACTCTTTTTTGGCCTTTTCGAGACGTTTGAAACTCTCTACTACCTGCTTGACACGTTTGTCGTTTTTGGGATCTTTCTTTTCTCCCTCTTCGATCTCGACGTCGATGACCTCTTCTTCGTCGTCGCCTTTATCGTCTTCGAAACTTTTGAAAAGTTCTTTAACACGGCGTTCGCGATTGAGCAGCGGCTCTTTATAGTTGAGAATATAATCGATCAAGTATGGTACCGAACAGATCGCGTCGATAATGATCTCTTCGCCTTCTTCGATCTGTTTGCTGAGTTCGATCTCCTCTTCTTTTGTCAAAAGAGGGATCTTGCCCATTTCGCGCAGATACATACGCACGGGCGAGTCGGAGCGGCTCCACTCGAGCAACTCCTTTTCTTTGGCGAGATCGAACTCTTCAGCCAGTTCGCCGTCGGAAGCTTTACGTCTGGCCTCTTCTTTGCGTTGCGTTTCTTGTTCCGTGAGGTGTTTTGCGTATTCCGACGCCGAAACGAGTTGGGTTTTTTTCTCTTCGGCAAGTTTGTGAATTTTTTTCGCTTGCGCAAGCGTAGGGGCTTTGTTAAACTCTTTTGCAATGTTTTCAAAGGTAACCATATCCCCTTTTTTCTTGGACTTGAATAGCTCTTCAATCTTTTTCATCGTCTCTTTCGTAGCCATAAAACCCCTTTGAAATTGCAAATTGTGCGAGTGATTTTTTAATAGGAGATTATACCGAAAAATACTTCGTTTTGCGAAGGCGGTTTGGTAAAATCCGATTTTTTGGCTATAATCGCGAAAATTTTTCAATCGCTGTTGCGATGCAAAAGGATGAAATTTGCAAGGAAAAGTGTGGAAATTCGGCGACAATATCGATACCGATTTGATCATAGCGGCACGCTATCTCAACACTTCCGATCCGGAGGCGTTGGCGAAGCATGTTATGGAAGATGCCGACCCCGATTTCGTCAAAAAGATGCAGCCGGGCGACATCATCGTCGCAGGCGAAAACTTCGGTTGCGGCTCAAGCCGCGAGCATGCGCCTATCGCACTCAAAGCGGCGGGTATCAACGCCATCGTAGCCAAATCGTTTGCGCGAATCTTTTATAGAAACGCCTTTAATATGGGACTGCCTATTTTCGAACTCAAAGAGGCGGACGAGATAGAAGAGGGTGATACGATCCGTATCGATATGGATAAAGGCGAAATCATCAACGTTACCCAAGCCAAAAGCTACAAGTTCACGCCTATTCCCGAGTTTATGCAACAGCTTGTCGATGCGGGCGGATTGATCGCGTTTGCGAAAAAAGAGATGCAAGGAGCGCAAGCATGAGTACGAGAAGTTATAAAATCGGCGTAATCAAAGGCGACGGTATCGGACCCGAAATCGTCGATGAGGCGATTAAAGTACTCGACGCCGTTTCCGTTGCGCAAGGGTTTAGTCTCAAGTACGAAGAGTTCCTTTTAGGCGGCGCCGCGATCGACGAGACGGGCGTTCCGCTTCCCGAAGAGACGCTTCAGGGTGTCAACAGATGCGATGCGGTGCTTTTCGGCGCCATCGGCGGTCCCAAATGGGACAATCTGGAGCGTCATCTTCGCCCCGAGACGGGACTGTTGGGACTTCGTAAAGCGATGGGCACTTTTGCCAATCTTCGTCCGGCCGTGGTTTATGATGAATTGGTTAACGCTTCGACACTCAAACCCGATGTGGTCAAAGGTGTCGATATCATGGTGGTGCGCGAGTTGACGGGCGGTATCTACTTCGGCGAACCGCGCGCCATCGAAGAAGATCGTGCTTACAACACGATGG
>JALVPA010000202.1 GCA_027026055.1 Campylobacteraceae bacterium
TTATCTTCTCGCTTCCAAGCAAATCGGTAATCGTATCGGCATCTATCGGAAGGTTCTCGCCGTTTCCTATCCAACTCGAAACGACTTCTCCGAGCCCTCCTTCGCTAAGGCGGCTTACGATACCGGAAAGGTCCGCTCCGCCATCTTCACCGCCGAAAAGATCTCCGAGCGCACCGGCGATATCACCGATATCAAGCCCCGTCGTCGCCTCGTCGTCGTTGTTACGAATCAGCTCCGCACCCATCTCGAACAGCTTGTTAAAATCCATACTCTACCTCCCAAATCACATTCTTCACCTATCATTATGCCCGAAAAATCTCTGTAAATTATCTTTTTTTCGCTTTTTTGACACTCTTAAGAAGCGACAGAAACTCCTCCACCGTTCCGGTTCCTTCGACCATCTCTAAAATCGTTTTACCGTCCGAATCGATAAAATAAAACGACGGCGTGCCGAGTCTTTTGATACCGAGCGGAAGTTTTTCGGTCAGCAGATTTTTTTTGACCAACAAAAAATCTTTGTTTAGCGCCTCTTTGACCTTCGGCTCCACCATGACGTTGCGGTCCATCCAGATACATCCGCGGCAGTAGGGTAAATAGCCTTCGATCATAATGATTTTGTTCTCTTTTTTCGCCTTTTTCAGCGCCTCTTCGTAGCTATAGCGTTTGACACCGTGTTCGATCATCATCTTCTCGGCATAGTCGTACATAAAATCCGCCAACGCTTCGACTTCCTCTTCCGTCACAGGCACGGGCGGCATCGTACCGAATAGTTCTTTGACCTTTTTTGGCAAAATGGTGGGAAACGCCGAGGGATTTTGCAAAAATTTCGTCAGATACTCTTCGATCTCGAACTTTTGTCCTTCCGCATCGAGGGTGCGATCTCCCACTTGATCTTTCAGTCTGAATGAAAGCTCCGTCAAAGTCGGTGCATTCAGATTTAGATCCATGTTGTAATTTCGATAATTGCGTTCAAGCTTGCTTTGCGGGATATAATAATGTTTGTGGCACACGGCGCATTTTTGAGCAAAAACTTTTTCTCCCTCAAGCGCCCAATTCGCTGTCGCAAACATGCCGATAACCGTCAAAATGACAATCACTCGTTTCATCGTTTCTCCTCTCCTTTTTTCACACGTACGGACGTGGCGTCGCGCACGATATAATCGGCCGCTTCCAGTGCACTCAACGCACGCTTAAAATCCTTTTTACTGAGCTTAACGACTTTTTCTATCGCTTCGGGCGTGCTTTTGGATCCGATAGCAAGTTGTCCGTCCGCAGCGGCCAACGCATCAAGCACTTTACGCTGCGCCGCATCGGTTTTGGCTAGGATTCCGATCGGACGAAGGCTAAGATCGAGTTTGCCGTCTTTGCGTTTTTTGACGATATACACCGTGCGCTTTTCGCCGACTCGCAACGTCTCGAAACACTCGTCGGCATAAATCATTCCTTCGTAGCGATTTCCCACAATGACCTTGTAGCCCAACGGCGTACGTGCGATCACCATCGCATCGTACGCTTCTTTAAGACGTAACGATTTCGTATCCCGACTCAAGTAGCGTCCGATACGCTGCGTGGCATAGACTCTATTTGTTTTTTCATCCAAACAGATACGTACGATATAACGTTTGCCTATCTCCATCGTCGTTTTTTGCTGCGAAAGCGGTACAAACAGGTCTTTGGGCAACCCCCAATCGAGAAACACCCCGTAACTTTTGAAATCGACCGCCTCAAGATAAGCGATTTCGTCTCTTGAAGCATAAGGCTTAAGTGTCGTGGCAACGGGTCTATCCTCGCTATCGGTATAGACGAATACCTCCAAAATATCGCCTCTTTTTACCTGCAATTTCTGCCTATAGATATTCGGAAGCAACACCTCTTCACCGTCGCCGGCCGCCAAATAAAGACCGTGTTCGCTCTCTCTCGCCGCACGCAATCGATTCGTTTTGCCCACCTCTACGGTAGCATTTTCGTTTTTCATCGTTTTCTCCGTAATCATTGACGTATTATATCTTACTTTTTTTGCTATAATGTTTCTCAAAATCATAATAAGGACGATATATGCTACCCGATTTTATGACCAGCAAATCCGTCACAAAAAGCGGTAAAAACGTTACCCATCTGCAGTGGTGGGTCACACTGTTGATGTCGATGGCGTTGGCGATAGGTACGTGGAATCCGACGGGGCATCACTTTATCCACTATATCACCAGCAGCGAAAACCTGCTTTCGGGATTCAAACCTTTTGCGATCATTTTGATGTTTGCCCTTTGGCTATTGGCAATCAAGTCGATTTTCCAAAGTCTGAAATTTTACGGCGCCGTCATTGTCGTGATACTTATCGGCGCGTTTATTTGGGGATTGCAACAATATGGTATTATCGACGTCAAAGATTTCGAACAAGCGGGATGGGCGGCAACCCTCGGTATCGGCTTTTTGATATGGTTCGGACTTAACGCTTCGATTATTTGGAAAAAGTTGACGGGTGTCTATACGACGGACCTTACCGACGAAGATTGACAATCCTTCAAAAGAGTCGATGTGGCGCGCTTTTTTGTTTTTTTATCGGTTGCGTTGTACTCTCTTTACGCAACATGCGAAATTGTTGTCGTTACCGCGCCGCATTGTCGCTTTTGCGAAGCGTTCGAAGTCGACGTACTTTCGCATTATCACGGTGCACTGCCCTTACGTAAAATCCGCAAAGAGAAGTTAAACGGCATCGTTTTAAAGCGGCCGATTGTAGGAACACCTACGATTTTATTCGTAAAAGAGAAAAAAGAGTACGATAGGGTCACCGGATATATGGACGAAACCGACTTTTACAGACGTATCTCG
>JALVPA010000203.1 GCA_027026055.1 Campylobacteraceae bacterium
AAGCTGTAACAGTTTCAAATCCAAATATTTGTCGCTGCTGCGCAACGTAAAGCTGTTTTCGACCTCTTCGTCGAGTACCCACAAAAAGTTACTCGCGTTGCGATACGCCACTTTGGTAAAAGGATGACCGCCTTTACCGATATACCATACGATGTATCCGTGCGGGAAAGAGATATCGAGCATATCTTCGAAAAGTTGGATCTCTTCGCGATTTTTCAACGAAGCGATATCGGGGAAGAGCGAACGCATCGGATAAAAAGGCAACAACGGTCGCGTGTTTCGTAACGCATTGACATGTTGCAACACATAGCGTTCGAACCATTCGCGTTCGCCGTCGGTAAGCAGCAAAACGCTTTTACCTTCCGCGATTTGCATTACGGCGGTTTTTACCAGCGGCGCCCAGTCGTAGCGATGCTCTTCCATCCACGAAAAGCAATCCTCTTCGCGGATAAACTCCAATGTCCACTGCAAAAGCCGCTGCATCGTCGACTCTTACTTGTCCAACTCGTACGCATCGTGCAAACTACGTACGGCAAGCTCGCCGTACTTCTCGTCGATAATCATCGAAACCTTTATTTCCGAGGTGGAAATCATCTGTATGTTGATATTGTTGTCCGCCAGTGTCGAAAAGGCTTTCGCCGCTACGCCCGAATGAGACTTCATTCCCACGCCGACGACGGAGACTTTACAGACGTTTTCGTCATAATCCATCCCCTCGATATCATGATTGAAATTCTCCATCACGTTTTTGGCGTTGTCGAGTTCGCTTTGAGGCACCGTAAAACCGAGATTGGTCGAACCGTCCGTTCCGACGTTTTGGATAATCATATCGACATTGATGTTCGCTTCCGCCAATTTGTTGAAAATCTCCGCGGCGATGCCGGGTCTGTCCGTCACGCCTCTGAGCGTTACGCGCGCCTGATTTTTATCCAATACCACTCCGCTAACCAATACCTCTTCCATAGAATTCGTCTCCTCCGTAATCAATGTTCCTTCGTTGTCGCTAAAACTGCTGCGCGCATAGAGTTTGACACCCAATTTTTTCGCAAGTTCCACCGAACGGTTTTGCAATACTTTCGCGCCGAGACTCGACATCTCCAACATCTCGTCATAGCTGATCGTATCGAGTTTTTTGGCTTTGGGCTCGATACGCGGATCGGTCGTATAGATTCCGTCTACGTCACTGTAGATTTCGCATTGATCCGCATGCAAGGCACCCGCTATCGCCACCGCCGTCAGATCGCTTCCGCCGCGTCCGAGCGTCGTGACGCGCCCTTCTTTGTTGACTCCCTGAAACCCCGCTACGATGACGATTTTTCCCTCGTCGATCGCTTCTCGCATCGCCGTGGGATCGATCGACTCGATGCGAGCGTAAGTATGCAAATCATCCGTCACGATACCCGCTTGACGTCCCGTCATCGCCACCGCTTCGTACCCTTTCGCTTGCAACGCGATGGAAAGCAACGCCGCCGTTACTCGCTCGCCGGAGCTTAGCAACATATCCATCTCTTTTTTTGCGGGATGCTTCGTGAAGTAGTGCGCATACTCGATCAATTTGTTGGTCTCGCCGCTCATCGCCGAAACCACCACCACCAAGTCTTTGCCTTCGTCTCTCGCTTTTGCGACGCGATTGGCCACGTTGTCGATACGTTCCAACGTACCGACGCTCGTACCGCCGTATTTTTGTACGATTAACATTCCGCTTCCGTCCTTCCGCTAAGATAAAAGATCATATCAATCCCTCTTTGATAAAATAATCGATCACTCGACGATAGACCTTGCGTTTGAAATAGGTCACTCTTTCGAATAACTCGTCATACTCGACAAAATCGTACTCCGTGAACTCGGGCACATCGAATGCATTGAGATCGATTTTGGCATCGGGTTTGAGGCGTACCAAAAAAAACTTCTGTTTTTGGCCGTCGTAAGGATAGCACTTACCGCGTGCCGTACCCGAAAAATCGTAGGTGATCCATTCGGGATACTCTCCGAGTATCTCTACCTCGTTACATCCTATCTCTTCGCGCAATTCCCGATAAAGCGCATCGACGGGACTTTCGCCTTCGTCGATCCCTCCCTGCGGAAACTGCCATGCATTTTTGATATCGCACCGATGCGCGATGAAAAATTCGCACTTCTCCGGATATTTCGGCGAGAGTATGACGGCTGCAACGTTCGGGCGATAACGCTTCTTTCTCTTTTGCATGCCACTACTCTACTGCTGATATCGTCGTCTCGCGTCACTCGCGATTGGACGTATGTTTAAATTTCTGCTATTATTCTATCGAAACTCCCATTACAACTCCGTTAATCGGCACGGAAAGAGAGATGCTCGTTTATCTGCACATACCCTATTGCGACAGCAAATGCCACTACTGCAGCTTCAACTCCTATGTAGGCAAGTTCGATACGCGCCGTCGCTACATGCAAGCGCTCGAAACGCAACTGCGCTTCGAACTCGAACGCTTCGGCGCAACGCCGAACGGTATCGAAACGCTCTTTATCGGCGGGGGTACGCCCTCTACAATCGATGCCGAAAGCTACGCGCCGATTTTCGCACTACTTGCGCCTTATCTCAAAAACGACGCCGAAATTACCGTCGAGGCCAACCCCAACTCCGCCGCCGAAACGTGGCTACGCGGTATGTGTGACCTCGGCGTCAATCGCGTCAGTTTCGGGGTACAAAGCTTCGATACCGAAAAACTGCGCCGTCTCAACCGCGCCCACACTCCCGATCAAGCGGTAGAGGCGATCAAGAGGGCGGCCACGGCGGGCTTTTCGCACATTTCGCTCGATATCATCTACAATTGCGACGGCGATACGCGCGCCTTACTCGAAAAGGATCTTCGCACCGCTTTTTCGTTGCCTATCGATCATATTTCCGCTTACGAGCTGACCATCGAAGCGGGCACGCCCTTTGCCGAAAAGCCGCAAATGCGCCGAGAAGACGAATCGCTCGCTTTTTTCGTCGCCGATACGATCGTATCGCACGGATTTTCGCATTACGAAATCTCCAACTTCGGACGTTATCGCAGCAGACACAATCTGGGCTACTGGCATTACGAAAACTATATCGGCGCGGGCGCGGGCGCGGTAGGTTTTTTGAACGACACGCGCTTCTATCCCCAAAACGATATCGACGCCTATATTGCCTCGCCGCTTTCGATACGCCAAGAAAAACTTTCGCCGCAAGACATGCTCACGGAGCGTCTCTTTTTGGGGTTGCGCTCCGTTGCGGGCGTCGATGAAACGATGCTTTCCGAAACGACGCGCCGCCGCGCCGAGACGCTCTGCGAAGCAAACAAACTCGTCAAAAAAGAGAAACGCTACTACAATCCAGATTTCTTTTTGGCGGACGAAATCGCGCTCTATCTGCTGGATTGAGTGCGCCTTAGCACCCCCTTTAATGATATTGTGCTAAAATACCTCCAAATCCTACGCGGGAGTAGCTATGTTTGGCATCGGATTTACCGAACTTATCCTCATCGCGATCGTTGCCGTTTTGTTTTTGGGACCCGACAAGCTTCCCGAAACGTTGGTGCAGATCGCCAAATTTTTCAGAAGCGTCAAGAAGACGATCGGCGAAGCGAAAAGCAGCTTCGAAGAAGAGATACGCATCGCCGATTTGAAACAAGAAGCGCTGGAGTACAAACAAGCGCTCGATAAAGCGACCGAGGAGTTGCAAGGGTTCAAAAACGTATCGATGGAAGCGATACTCGACGAAGACGACTGGGCGGATATCGCACCTAAAAAGCCCTCTTCCGACGACAAAGAGCCTCCCGTCGCCGCTACGCCCGTAGAACCCAAAATGGAAACGACCGCAATCCGAAAAAAAACGCGCACCTTCAAAACCGACATACCCGAAGAAGATGCAAAAACCTCGGAAGCGACCCCCGCAAAAACGGACTCCGAAAACGATAAAGCGAAGGGAGAATAGTACGGAATGTTTGAAGAGATACGTCCTCATTTGGCGGAGTTACGCACCAGACTCGCCCTCTCCGTCGCCTCGGTTTTCGTCGCTTTCGTCGTGACGTTTACTTTCCACGAAACGATTTTGGAGTGGATCACCGCACCTTTGCAAAACGCCCTGGCACAAGTACAAAAAAACGTCACGCACAAGAGCATGACCGAGTGGCGTATCGAACACAACGACACCGCGACAAGCGAAACAAACGCCACCGCAGACGAGGAGGATGCCGCCTATTTCGCCGAAACACTCTCGCTTGCGCTTCGCAAAGCCGCCGATGCGGCGCAAGAAGGACTCAAAAGCGCTTTGAACGAAGCCGCCGTAGCCGCTAGAGGATTGGCCGATACGCTGAGAGCCCAACAAAACTTCAACGCCCAAATCACCACCCACCAAGTGGCGGGAACCTTTTTTGTCGCGCTCAAGGTCTCCTTTTTTGCGGCGTTGTTGTTGGCGCTGCCGTTTATCCTTTATCAAATTTGGCTCTTTATCGCGCCGGGACTTTACAGTCACGAAAAAAAGATGATTTTGCCCTTTGTTGTCGGCGGCTCGATCATGTTTCTTGTCGGCGTGCTTTTCGCTTACTATGTCGTCACGCCGTTCGGCTTTCAGTTCTTGATTACGTTCGGCGCCTTTTTGTATACGCCGCTGATTAATATCGAAGATTACGTGGGCTTTTTTACGAAGATCATGCTCGGCTTCGGCATCGCCTTTGAACTTCCCGTGTTTGCCTACTTCTTGGCATTGATGGGTTTAGTAACCGATCGTACACTTAAAGATTTCTTCAAATACGCCGTCATCATCATCTTTATGCTTGCGGCGATTTTGACGCCGCCGGATGTCTTGACGCAACTATTGATGGCGGCGCCGCTGATTATCCTCTACGGAGTGTCGATCCTCATCGTCGCGGCCGTCAACCCCGAAACGCCCGACGACGAAGAGGAAGAAACGACAACCGACGCTGCTAAGGATACGCACGCGTGAACGACGTCGATTTGTTGACCAAAAGCTACGATTATACGCTACCTACGGAGCGTATCGCGACACACCCCGTCTACCCCAGAGACAGTGCCAAACTACTTGTTTACGAGCGTGCGCGCGACAGGGTGACGCATACGCATTTTAAAAATCTTCTCGAATACTTACCCGAGTGCGACGTCTTTCTCAACGATACCAAAGTGATCAAAGCGCGTCTCTTCGGCAAAAAAGAGACCGGCGGCGCGGTGGAGCTGCTCTTTGTCAAAGCGTTGGATGCTTATCGTATGTCGGTGATGATTCGCGGCAAAGTACGCGAAAAGAGTCGCCTTCTTTTCGATAAAGGACTAACGGCAACGGTCGAAGCGTTGCAGGCGGACGGCTCGCGCACGGTCGTATTTACGCAAAACGGCACGCCGCTACGTTTCGAAACCTTAGTAAGTATCATGGACGAAATAGGACATATCCCGCTGCCGCCTTATATCGATCGCAACGATACGGCGCAAGACGAAACAGATTATCAAACGCTTTTTGCGCGCAAGGAAGGCGCGGTGGCGGCGCCGACGGCATCGTTGCACTTTACGCCCGAGCTTTTAAAAAGACTCGAAGCGTCGCACGCCACCCACACCTTGACGCTGCATGTGGGTGCCGGTACCTTTAAACCCGTCGAAGCCGACACCATCACGCACCATCCGATGCATTCGGAGTATTTTCATATTCCGAACGAAGCGGCGGAGATATTGCGATCCGACCGCCAGGTACTGGCGGTAGGCACCACCGTGACTCGTACCATCGAGTACTTCGCTCGTACCGGCAAAACCGAAGGCGAGTGCGACCTCTTTTTGCATCCGCACAATCCTCCGATACGCGTCTCGCACCTTCTTACCAATTTTCACTTGCCCAAAAGCACGTTGATTATGCTGGTGAGCGCTTTTATCGGTAGAGAAAAAACCTTGGCGCTTTATCAAGAAGCGATAGAGAAAAAGTATCGTTTCTACTCCTACGGCGATGCAATGCTGATTTTATAATCTTTTAGGCGGCTTTTACTCTCTTTTGTCTATAATCGGCGGTATGAAAAAGAGTTTCCGGCTTTGTGCAACGCCTTTTGTCGCATTGTTACTCGTCGGATGTAAGCCCGATCCTTATCCCGACCATCCCGACTATGCGATTCGCAAGCCGCCCGTCAAATACGAACCCTCCAAAAAAAACCTCGAAAAGATGATCAAACAACTTCAAGGCAGCCCGTATGTCTGGGCGGAAGAGGGTCCCGACAAATTCGACTGTTCGGGGTTTACCTATTATCTTTACAACTCTATGGGTATCGAAATACCGCGTGTCGCCAGAGAACAGGCAAAAATCGGTAAAAAGGTCACGCTCAATCAACTGCAATACGGCGATTTGATCTTTTTCGCGACGGACAGGCGACATCCGCATAAAATCACCCATGTCGGCGTCTATCTCGGAGACGGTTGGTTTACCCATGCCAGCACCGTCAAAAAGGAGGTCGTCTACTCCAATCTCTACGCTTCGCCCTATTATAAAAAACGTCTCAAAGTGTGCCGCCGATATTTGCCGGAGAGATCGAAAACCGAGCGAGTCACGCTCATGTCGCAACTCTTTTCACCGACTGAAAAAACAACGCAAAAGAGACCCTCGTCCGAAAAAGGAATCGATCGTAACAAGAAAAAGGCGATCCTCATCAAAGCGCCGATACGGCAACTCGAAACGAAAGCGGGCGCAGGAAACTTTTATGTCCAAGTCGGTTCTTTTATCGGAAAACCCGACAAGACTCTTTTGCGTATCATCAAAAAACACGGTTTGACCTATCGACTTATCACTTTCACCGAAGGTAAACGGAAAATACACAAAGTGCTTGTCGGACCCTATCCTACACGTGCGGCGGCACGCAAACAAAGAGACATCGTACGCGAACGCTTCCAACCCGACGCTTTTATCGCGGAGATACGTTAATGGCCTCTTTTTCTCCAAACGCACTATGCCCTTGCGGAAGCGGTCAAAAGTATAAAAAGTGTTGCGCGCGTTATCATAAAGGTGTAGCGGCACCCGACGCACTCGCGCTGATGAAATCGCGCTATAGCGCCTATGCCGCGGGAAAGAGTCGTTATATTATCGCTACGACCCATCCTGACAATCGGGACTATACGACCGATATGAAAAGATGGCGCAAAGAGATAGACGATTTTTGTCGTCATACCCGATTCGAAACATTGGAGATTATACGCCATTGGTCGGACGAAACGTATGCCTACGTCCATTTTCGCGCATATCTTTCCGGAGGTACATTGGAAGAGAAGAGTCGCTTCATTTTCGAAAAAGGCAGATGGTACTATCTCGACGGTACCTTTGAGACGACAGAGGGCTAAGGTACAACCTTTACAACGGTACCTTTACGCACTTTTTTGAAAATCAAACGCGCGACATCGTGCGGAAGACGGATACATCCGTTTGTTCCGGGATGACGTTTTACATATTTGCTTGCATGCAGTCCGATACCCGAAGAGGTCAACCTCATCCAATACTTCAACGAAGCGCCTTTATAAACCACCCCTTTACATGGACCGCAATATTTTCGTCTGTCTCCTTTGTAGATACAGCGACCGTTTTTATAAAACTTTCCGAAAATCGTCGAACGTTTATCCAAAATTTTCTCTTTGATGCGAAAGGTTCCGTATGGGGTATGTTTGTCTCGGTAAGTACGCGTATTGGGCTCGAACTTTCGTTTCGCTCCCGTGGTACATGGCGCATCGAGCGCTACTCTACCGCCTACATACATACGGATACGTTGTTCGGAGACATCTACGACGAGTTTCGTATTGTGCCCGTTCGCTTTTTTGAGCAATCGTTTGTCTTTGAACACCGCATAACTTCTGCGCAGATTGACATGTCGACGAAACTGGGCGTAGGTGGCGTAGCCTTTGGTACGACGCGGTTTCATCAGACGTACGCGTTTTTGTCGTTTGTCTTTTGGAAAATTGAGATAACCCGAAACTTCGTCAAGCTTAGCCTTCGTTTCGGGTCCCACCCACCCGTCTTTACGTTTGAGACAATAATACTCTTGAAACGTCATCACCGCTTTTTTGGTCTCTTCGCCCCATTTGCCGTCCTCTTTTATATGCAAACCGAGCGCTTTGTTTCGATTTAATGCAATCTGCAAATTGCGCACCGATTCGAATGTGTTAAGACACGTTTTCGAAACGTTTTGGTCACACATGTCTTCGTGGGTCGTAAAGTAGTGATGCTTGCCGTACAGGGACGAACACAACAATATTGCCGACGCTATTCTCAATAATGTTTTAAACATCTCCCTTTTGCACCTACCTGTCGAGATAATTTCGGATCGTTTGCGTCAACACCCGTAGTTTTTCACGATAGACAGGTACTTCGAGCAACAGCGTCTTTTGATCCGGTTTGAGCAACATTTGATGAATATGCGCCACGAGATAAAACATCTCTTTCGCCCCGACGGCTCCGGTAAGTCCTTTCATGTCGATACAAAGCATTTTCGCCTGTTCGAAGCGATGTTCTTTGATCAACTTTTCGAAAAGCGCATCGCTCTCTCCGTAAGCGTCGAGAAACTCTTGCAATATCTCCATATAAAGCCCTTCGTTAC
>JALVPA010000204.1 GCA_027026055.1 Campylobacteraceae bacterium
ACTCGGCGGACTCGGTGAAATCGGCGGCAATATGGCGGTACTGGAGACCGAAAGCACCGCGATTATTATCGATGTGGGCATGAGCTTTCCGGACGAAACGATGCACGGCGTGGACATTCTCGTTCCTGACTTCAGCTACCTGCACGCTATCAAAAACAAAATCAAAGCGATCGTCATCACCCACGGACACGAAGACCATATCGGTGCGATGCCCTATCTTTTCAAAGAGCTGAAGTTTCCTATCTACGGAACCCCGCTGGCGCTTGCGATGATAGAAAACAAATTCAACGAACACGGACTCAAAGCCGACACCAAATATTTCAACTTCGTCACCAAACGTAAACAATACACTATCGGCGACATGAAGATCGAGTGGATACACAATACCCACTCCATTATCGACGCATGTTCGTTGGCGATCGAAACGCCGGCGGGCATCTTGTTGCACACCGCCGATTTTAAAATCGACCATACCCCCGTGGACGGACTGACGATGGATCTTCGCCGTTACGCCTACTATGGCGAAAAGGGCGTATTGTGTCTCTTCTCCGACTCGACCAATTCTCACAATCCGGGCTTTACCAAAAGCGAAACGGTGGTGGGCAAGACCTTCGATACGCTTTTCGATATGGCAAAAGGTCGCGTCATTATGTCTACCTTCTCTTCCAACGTGCATCGAATCTTCCAAGCGATGCAACGCGCGGTCAAACACGGACGAAAAATCTGTGTCATCGGACGTTCGATGGAACGCAATGTCGAAACGAACCGCGCATTGGGCTATGTCGATATTGACGACAAGCACTTTATCGAAGTGCACGAAGTACCCAAATACGCCGATCACGAAGTGCTGATCGTTACGACCGGTTCGCAAGGCGAAACGATGGCGGCGCTCAACCGTATGGCGACCGACGAACACCGTCATATCAAACTCAAACCGAGCGATACCGTCATCATCTCCGCTTCGGCGATCCCGGGCAACGAAGCGAGCGTTTCGAAGCTGATGAACCTTTTGATGAAAGCGGGTGTGACCGTGCGCTACAAAGAATTTAGCGACATTCACGTCTCCGGACACGCCGCACAAGAAGAGCAGAAGATGATCCTGCGCTTGGTGCAACCCAAGTTTTTCCTCCCCGTTCACGGCGAATACAACCATATCGCAAGACATGCGCAAACAGCCGTGGAGTGCGGTGTGGACGAGCGCAACATCATCCTGATGAGCGACGGTGATCAAGTCGAAATCACGCCCAAGTATATGAAGAAAGTCAAAACGGTCAAAACGGGCAAAACCTATATCGACAACCAAAACAACGCCACTATCGAAAACGACGTGGTGCTTGATCGTCAAAAACTCGCCGAGGACGGCATCGTCACCATTGTGGCGCAAATCGGACAAACAAGCAAAAAGATCGTGGGCAAACCGATTGTTCACGCGCATGGGCTTGTCCCCGACAAAGAGGACAAAAGGTTCGCCAAAGAGGTCGAACATCTCATCGAAGCGATGCTGCTCAATCTCAAAGGCGACATATTGCCGGATCATACGATCCTCGAAAACGAGATCAGAAACGCCGTGCGCAAACATATCATACGCACAAAAAAACGCTATCCTCTCATTATCCCGACGGTTTTTATCGTCTAAGCGGAGAATGTGATATAATCATACAACACTTACGCACACCGGAAAGACGATGAAAATAACGGATATCGCGAAAGAAACCCTACGTATCGAAGCCGAAACGCTTCTTGAGGCAGTCGAAAAGATCGATACGCGCTTCGAGGAAGCGGTCGATCTTATCTATCGCACCGAAGGCAAGCTGATCGTTACGGGCGTGGGCAAATCGGGCTTGGTCGGCGCAAAAATGGCGGCGACGTTCGCCTCGACGGGAACGCCGAGTTTTTTTCTGCATCCCACCGAAGCGCTACACGGCGATTTGGGGATGATAGGCAAACAAGACGCGCTACTGGCTATCAGCAGCAGCGGCGAAAGCGAAGAGCTGACAAAGATTTTGCCGCACATCAAACGTTTCGACATTCCCCTTATCGCCATGACGGGACGTGCTGACTCCACCCTTGCCTATTATGCCGACGTCATCGTCGATATTTCGGTCAAACGCGAAGCGTGTCCGCTCAATACCGCACCGACAGCCTCGACCACCCTCACCATGGCTTTGGGGGATGCGCTTTCGGCGGCACTTATGCAAAAACGGGGCTTCAAAAAAGAGGACTTCGCGTCGTTTCACCCGGGAGGGAGCCTCGGCAAGCGCCTCTTCGTCAAGGTCAAAGATTTGATGCGCACCGACAACCTTCCCGTCATCGACACCGAAACGACGCTCAAAGAGGCGATCGTCGTCATGAGCGAAAGTAAGCTAGGCAATGTGCTTATTTGCGACGAACAAGGCAAACTCGTGGCGATACTGAGCGACGGAGACCTACGCCGCGCCTTGATGCGTAGCGATTTCGACATGCATGCGCCCGCCTTGCGCTACGCCACCCACAATCCAAAAACCTACGACAATACCGAACTGCTTGCCAGCGAAGCGCTGGAGATCATCGAAAACGCCCGTATCCAACTCCTCCCTATTACAACGCCCGAAGGCAATGTGCTCGGAGTGTTGCATATCCACGATTTGGTCGATGCGGGCATCAAACACGACAACGAAAAACAATGAGACTCAACAAATATATCGCACACAATACCAAATATTCGCGCAGAGAAGCCGACAAACTCATCGAAGCGGGCAAAGTTACGATCGACAAACGCCTCGTCACCGATTTTGGTTACGATGTCAAAAAAGGTGACCGCGTCTATCTC
>JALVPA010000205.1 GCA_027026055.1 Campylobacteraceae bacterium
ATCCGCCGTGATAAAGGGCAGGTTGATTTCGGTCTCCGTCGCGCTTGAGAGCTCTTTTTTCGCGTTTTCGGCCGCATCCTTGATACGCTGTAACGCCATCACGTCTTGTTTGAGATCGATGCCGTGCTCCGCTTTGAACTCGCTTGTCACATAATCGATAATACGGTTGTCGAAGTCGTCCCCGCCGAGGAAAGCGTCCCCGCCGGTCGCCAATACCTCGACGACGCCGTCACCCGTCTCGAGAGCGGTTACGTCGAAAGTACCGCCTCCCAAGTCGTACACGACGATCTTTTCGGCTTCTTTTTTATCCAAACCATACGCCAATGCCGCCGCCGTCGGCTCGTTGATGATACGCAAAACGTTCAAGCCTGCGATCGTACCCGCCTCTTTCGTTGCTTTACGCTGAGAATCGTTAAAGTATGCGGGTACCGTAATGACCGCATCGGTAATCGTTTCTCCGAGATACGCTTCGGCGTCCTCTTTCAGTTTCATCAACACTTTTGCCGAAATCTCTTGCGGCGTATAGGTCTTTCCCGTCACTTCGATCGCACACGCACCGTTTCTATCGACGATATGATAGGGCAAACGCTCTTTTGCTTCTTTCGCTTTATCTTCGTTACACATCAATCCCATGATACGTTTGATCGAGTAGATCGTACGTTCGGGATTGGTGACCGCTTGACGTTTGGCGGGCTCTCCCACCAAAATTTCGCCTTTATCGGTAAACGCCACAATCGAAGGCGTCGTGTTTTTACCCTCTTTGTTAGCGATGATTTTCGCTTCACCGTTTTCGTAGATCGCCATTGCGGAGTTGGTCGTACCAAGATCTATTCCCAATACTTTTCCCATTGTCTATCCTTTTCTATGATTTGTTTGATTTTTCTAAATGTGAGTATATCACACTCAACTTTTGTTCGTATGCAACTTTTGTTACATTTTACGATTTACTTACACGTACTGACCATCGCCGGTCTAAGGACGCGGTCTTTGATCTTATATCCTTTTTGCATCACTTGTACAATATCGCCGCTTTCATGCTCATCGCTATCTACTTGCATGATCGCTTGATGCACTTCGGGATCGAACTCTTTTTCGCAAGCGATTTCGGTGATATGATGCTTTTCCAATACCTTTTTAAGCTGCTCGTAGGTAAGTCTGACACCCTCTTTCATCTTTTCGAGCACTTCACCGCTATGCGCTTCGTCCGCACCTTCGATCGACGCTATCGCACTCTCGAACGAATCGATCACCGCAAGCAGATCTTTGGCGAAACTTTCGTGCGCATAGGCGACGGCATTCGCTTTTTCGCGCTCCAATCGTTTCTTGGCGTTTTCGAAATCGGCATGCGCGCGAATATACTTGTCCCTATATTCGGCTGCTTCGGCTTTCGCCGCTTCCAATGCCTCTTCCAAACGTTGCCTCTCTTCTTCGTTTGTTTCTTGTTGTATTTGCTCTTCGTTGTTTTCCGTTTCGGTCTGTTCCAGATCGTTGCGCTCTTTCTCGCTCATCCGGACCTCCTTTGCCTTTGACTTCGCACCGACAGACAATGCTTGAGGGCATTATACAACATTGAGTGTTGTTTTGTCAAGTATATATTTAAATTTCTAAAATAAAATAACTTTAGCAAGATAGACTAAACTTATAATTTTCTCAAAACCTCTTACTCGTTCAAAAATAACCGATTCAATCTTTCGTACAATAGACCTGATTCGGCCACTACCGCATTATTGTCGTAAAGAAACTTATTGCAACTATTGAAAAAAGATATAAAGAAAGAAAAAGAAAGAAAGATAGGTATCGGCTTTACGACGCCGATACCGAAGGATTAGTTTCTGATACCGAGTTCGTCTTTGATCTTGTGCCATCGCTCGATATCTTTGCGCTTGAGGTAGCGCAACAATCTACGACGCTGACCGACAAGCTTCAAAAGCCCAAGTCTGGACGCATGATCCTTTTTATTGACTTTGAGGTGTTCCGTCAAATATTTGATACGCTCCGTCAAAAGCGCGATCTGTACTTCCGGCGAACCCGTATCGTTCTCTCCTCTTGCGTATTTAGCGATAATTTCCGCTTTCTTCGCCTGATCCAAAGCCATTGCTGACCTCCCGATTGGTATAGTGAATTCTCACACGAAAGCACTTGACTTTCAAAATGAGTGGCGTAATCATAGCATACCAACCTTTTCCACACCTTATATCTCCGTCGTTCTCCTCTTTTACACAAACCTGTACGCAATGCTTCATCCTATCTTATACACCTTTCCAAACTCGAAACAAACACATGCTACAATGACGATACGTAAGCAAATAGATTAAACGGCGGAGGCACCGTGGTACCCTTTTCTGTATCCGAGTCGCGATTGTACCTTTTTATTTCCGTTGCGATCTTCTTATGTAGCTATACCGTAGTTCGGATCGATTTCCCCGCCCCTCCGAAAATCGATCTTTTTGTCAAAGAACTGTTTCTTTCTTTCCATGACGCATCTTTCACCGACGTCGTCGTCTATGTCACAACCGTCGGAAATATGCGCAACGGTTTTCTTTTTGCCTCCTTTCTTCTTCTTTACTTCTTTTGGAAAAAACGGCATAAAGAGGGAACCTTTCTCTTTTTATCGATAAACGGCGCCATCTTGCTACACGCGCTACTTAAGCATCTCGTCCAAAGACCCCGACCCGATACGCAACTCGTTTCGTTACACAGCTACTCTTTTCCTTCCGGACATGCAACACTCTCCGCGGCAATCGCTTTAAGTCTTTATATCGCATTCGCGTCTGAACTATCGCAACCGAAACGAAACCTTTTTGTCCTTTTTCTTGTAATATGGCCGCTTCTCATTTCGTTTACACGACTCTACCTTTCCGTACATTACTTTTGCGACGTGGTAGCCGGTATGGCTCTCGGTGTTGCATGGACGCTTTCGCTCTATTTGTTACTCAACCCCGCTTTCAACACTCCACAGAAAGATTGAAGCTACGAAAAACCCAACTATAATCCAATATAGAGTAAAATACTCCTAATTATATATGAAGGTAAGTCTATGCTATTGACAAGAGCCAGCGAATATGCGCTACTTTCACTCGACGTGATACGAAAATCGCAGTCTCCCGTAGGTGCGGAGCAACTTGCCAACCAACTCAATATTCCAAAAAGCTTTTTGGCGAAGATACTGCAAAGTTTGGCGAAAGAAGGCATTTTGGAATCGCGCAAAGGCGCGCACGGAGGCTTTTTACTCGCACAAGAACTCGACAATATCAGCGTGTATAAAGTGGTTTTGGCCGCCGAAGGCAAAGCCCCGGCCATTTTCGATTGTGTCAGCTATTCGCAAACGTGTCCCAACGGTGCGATCGGCAGTTGCGCCATTTCTCCCTTTTTGGCCAATTTTCAAACCCGTATCGATACCTTTCTCAAAGAGTTGAGCCTCGGAGATATTTTGCATGACTGAAACGCAACGCATCTATCACCTTTCGCATATCGATCTCGACGGCTACGGGTGCCAGTACCTCACCACGCATGCGTTCGACAACCCGATATGCTACAATGCCAACTACGGTCCGGAAGTCACAGCGCGTCTCGAGGAGATCGTCGCCCGTATCGAAAAGGACAAGGTCGCTTCCCAGACCCCTTTCGAGGCGCTTATTTTGGTAACCGACCTCAACCTCACGACCAAAGAGTGCAACTGGCTCGAAAAAGAAGCGATACGCATCGGTGCGAAGATACAGCTGCTCGATCACCACGCCACCGGTGCCAATGCCGCGGAACGTTTTGCATGGTACTATCTCGATACGACGCGCAGCGCGACAAAGATCACTTACGACTGGCTTAAAGAACATTACGGTTTCGATCCCGAAGGCAGTTTCGAAGCGATCGTCGATGCGATCAACGCCGTCGATATTTGGCTCGAAAACGATCCGCTTTTCGAGTACGGAAAAGTGATGCTCGGCATGATTTCCGGCGCCAAAGAGATCGGGCGTATTCTTTTTCCCGACCAAGATCGCGCGTTCAAACTTTCGATGATCGACGCGGCGGCAAAACGGCTACATATGCCCGAAGCGCCGATCGTTCTCGACGACGATCTTCACGCTATCAAAAAGCGCTTTTTCCGTACGGAAAAAAACGACACCAAAGACAATCTCGTCGCCGCCTATGTCGCCGACATGCTCACCGCCCAACGCGATCGTCTCACCATCACCTATCAAGGGCATAAAGGAATTTTGGGGTACAACGTCGGCAGCGCTTCGCTCATCGGTAACGCCGTCATGCAGCGCAATCCAGACTACGACTTCTATATGGATATCAACAACCGCGGCAACTTTTCGCTACGTAGCGATAACAGACTCGACGTCTCGGAGATGGCGGCGCGTATCGGTGACGGCGGCGGTCACCCCAACGCCAGCGGCGGCAAAATCGAAGGGTTCAAAGACTCTTTTGTCTACGACGATATCAAAGCTTTCGTACAAAACCACATCGATACGATAGTATCAGACAACTAAATTTTCACGCGGGATTCAAGCGCTCGCGAGAGCGACACCATATCGACATTTTCCAACTGCACACCGGTAGGTACCCCTTGCGCAATCCGTGTAAAAAGCAGAGGTTTGGTCTTGAGTTTCTCTTCGATATAAAGGATCATCGTGTCGGTAGCGATCCCGGGAGGAAACGCGAAAATCACCTCTTCGACGCCTTCGACCGCTTCGAGAAGATGTGTTTCGTCCATATCTTCAAGTGTCGAGACGACATAATAAATACCATCGTATTGTCCGCTCTCTTCAATCACGAGAATATCCGCGGCGTTTTGTACGATACAAAGTTTCGTACGATCGCGATTGGGATCGGAACAGATGGCGCACAACTCGTCTTCACTCATATTGCGACACCGTTTGCACGGACGTATGGTCGCTACCGCCTGCTCGATGGCATGCGCCAGCTTCATCGCGCCGAATCCGTCTTCCATCGCCATATGATACGCCAAGCGTCTCGCACTCTTTTTGCCGATAGTCGGCAACGCTTCGAGTGCTGCCGTCAGGTTTTCGAAACTCTCTATCTTATGCCCTCTCATAATCGACCACTTTAGAATACTCCGTCGTCTCTTTGATAAATGCGACCACTTCCATATGGGCGGGATGCACCGCATATGCCGCCAACGCCTCTTTATCCTCGAACTCGGTGACGATACTCATATCCATCGCACGCGCTTCGTCACTGAAATTGATACCTACTTCCATACGCCGCAGTTCGTCGATTTTTTCCGGCAAAGCCTCGAGCATCGCTTTGGCTTGTGCGATGTGCTCCGTTTTGGTTTCCTCTTTGAACTTGAACATGACAATGTGTACGACCATCTTACGCTCCGTCAAAATGATTTCGCATTATAACCAATTTATGGTAGAATTCCGCACTATTTATAGTTAGGAGATCATATCCTTAAAGGGAGTTTATACATGACGGAAGTCGATTATTATCGCATCCTCGAAGTAAGCAGAGACGCTAGCGGTGCGGAGATAAAAAAAGCCTATCGCAAACTAGCGCTCAAATACCATCCCGATCGCAATCCGGACGACAAAGAGGCCGAAGAGAAGTTCAAACTCATCAACGAAGCCTACCAAGTCCTAAGCGACGAGGAGAAGCGCGCCATCTACGACCGCTACGGCAAAGCAGGTCTGGAAGGGCGCGGCATGGGCGGCTTCGGCAATGCCGACATGGACGACATCATGGATATTTTCAACTCCATGTTCGGCGGTATGGGCGGCTTCGGCGGAGGCTTCGGACGTAACCGACGCAACAACGCTCAACACTATCCGCTCGATACGGAAATGGAGATCACCTTACGCTTCGACGAAGCGGTTTTCGGATGTGAAAAAACGATCGACTACACCTACAAAACCTACTGCAAAGCGTGTAACGGCACAGGCGCGCAAAACGGCGAAGTCGTCACTTGCGACTACTGCGGCGGACAAGGCCAAATCGTCATGCGTCAAGGCTTCATGACCTTTGCGCAGGAGTGTCCGAAATGTCACGGTAGCGGTAAAACCGTCAAAGAAAAATGTCATACTTGCCATGGAAAAGGGTACGAAATCGCATCGGCAAGCGTCACCGTCAAAATACCCGCAGGAGTCGATAGCGGCAACAGACTGCGCGTCCCCGGTCACGGAAACGAAAGCAAAGAGGGACGTAGAGGCGATTTGTATCTGAACTTTTATGTCGAAGAGGACGAACACTTCGTACGTAACGGCAACGACGTCTATATCGAAGTACCGGTCTTCTTTACGCAAGCGATTTTGGGTGAGACCATCACTATCCCCGCGCTCAAAGGGAAATTGGAACTACAGTTGCGCCCGGGAACGAAAGACAGAGAACAATTCGTCTTCGAAGGCGAAGGTATCGCCGACGTACACAGCGGTCGCAAAGGGCGTTTGATTGCGCAGGTGAAACTGATTTTGCCAAAAAAATACAACGAAGAACAAAAAAGACTACTCGAAGAACTCCAAGAGAGCTACGGCGTCGAAAGCCATCCGCACAAAAGTGCGTTCGAGTCGGCGTTCGAGCGCATCAAAGGGTGGTTCAAATCGAAATGACGATTCGCTACGATCAAAATACTTTTTGACGTAATACGATTTTCCCCTCCCCTTCTTCGATAGTACCGCGGGCTGTCTCGGCATCGTAAGCGACAACGTACACCTCGTCGCCGCTTTGTAGATAGTGCGATTCTCCATATGCGGTATATGCCGTCGCACCGATGCTAATAAGCGCGGAAGACGGATAGTCGCAACTTTTCAGATGTGCGGCGATATCTTCGAGCGGACCGAAATCTTTTTGGGTATTGATCTTGCCGATCAGCCACCGTTTCAATCGTTCGTGAAAATAGCTATAGCCGACCAACGGAGCGTCAACACCGTAAGAATGCACTACCCCGTCGCGTTTGAGAAACGAGCAAAGACGATAACGATCCATCACGCCTCCGGGGGCAAAACGGTCAATCCGTACCCATCGGCGCGCTATCCCTTTCGATGCGGAACCCCATGATTTTTTCTCCGAAATCTTTTTGGCTCCCTCTTTACGTATCGTACAATCGTTAAATACCGTAAAGGCTTTGGCATGCAAGTCAACGACTTGATGTTTATCATCGTAAACGATATCGAATAACACGGCTATTTCCGGTTCAACCTGCGCATTGGCTTCGTAAGGAGGTAAGTTCAATCTCTCGTCACTATACGGATAGATACCCAAAAAGGTTTCACTACCGGGAAGATAAAAAGGAAAAATCCCTTTCGGAGCATCGGGAGTTTCCGTTTGCACCTCTTTAAAGTCTTCGAGTTCTCCCGCCTGTTCCAGATGCTTGGCAAAATTTCCCGCAACCCCCAATCCTATAACTTGACGTAAATCGAACATACCTATCCTTTTTGGGAAGGATTATAACAAAACAACGATAAGTATAAGGGAGAACAATAAAGAAGGTTACGGAGGCGAATCGTTCGCCTCTCAAAATTTAGTTGCCCGCCACAGCGTCTTTAAGCGTTTTACCGAATTTGAATTTCGGCGCCGTATGCGCAGGCTTGGTATAGGTTTTATTCGTCCCGGGAACTTTACCCGTTTTTTCGGGAACTTCTACCGTAGAGAAGGTACCGAAACCGACCAAAGAAACGGACTCTTTTTTACTCAACGCTTCCGTCACCGCATCGATAAAAGCTTTGACCGCTCTTTCCGCCGCCGCTTTCGTTTCGTACTCACCGCTTTTTTGAACAAGTTCGACAAATTCTGCTTTTGTCATTCTTCTTCCTTTTTTGTGAAATTTAAAGTAGCCCTATTATAGCATAGTCTAATCTTAAAGAATCATAAAAAAAGCTTTAAAACGTCGTATTGTAGGGAGTTTAGACAATTTTTACTATAAGAAAGACTTTTTAGAGGCTCTTTCTTCGATATATTTTTGGATTATTACGAAAATTTTTAGATGGTGCGTCAGAGAGGACTTGAACCTCCACGGGCGTAAGCCCACCACCCCCTCAAGATGGCGTGTCTACCGATTCCACCACTGACGCGTAAGAAAGCGTAACAAAAAGTTGTAGCGGAAGTATACCGCTACAAACTTAAACTATGCTTACCCGATAAAAGGGTTTGCATACAATGCGATAAGTGCGATAACCAAGGTATAGATAACTTGCGCTTCGATCATCGCCAATGCAATAAACATCGTTGTCATCAATTTTCCGCCAAGACCGGGATTTCTCGCCGTACCCGCGATGGTAGCCGCAGCCGTATGTCCCATACCGATCGCACCGCCGAGAGCTGCAAGACCGAGACCGACACCTGCAGCCACTACGGAGTACGCTTTGATCATCGATTCGCCTTCACCGGCAAAAGCGGCAGCACCGAGTGCCAAAAAAAGTAAGAAAAACTTTTTCATGATATCATCCTTTCGATTGAGATTTTACGTCTCTACGACGGTTTGTCAAAAGCCCGTTCGGCTTGCGTAAACAGTCGACAATAGACTGCCAACCGCGACATAAATGCCGCGATTTCCCTACTTATCGCTTTT
>JALVPA010000206.1 GCA_027026055.1 Campylobacteraceae bacterium
ATATCGAAACGATTCGCACCATCAAAGATATACGAAATATGATCGCACACGAATATCTCGACGACGATCTCGCCGAGCTCTTTGAAGAAGTACTCTACTATACACCCGTTCTCATCGAA
This sequence comes from Campylobacteraceae bacterium, assembly GCA_027026055.1. Classification (GTDB taxonomy): domain Bacteria; phylum Campylobacterota; class Campylobacteria; order Campylobacterales; family Sulfurovaceae; genus JALVPA01. The sequence goes on from JALVPA010000206.1 coordinate 120, forward strand.
ACCGCAAAACGCACACTACGTTATATCGACGAAACCGTATAATGCGAGGAGTTTCGGGTGTTGTCGAGACAACACCATCCATCAAACAAAATCTTTCTAAAGGAAAGCACCCAACAACATTTCGTTTTTCACTCTTTTATACAAGGAGGCAGGACTTTAGTCCTGCAAATACGGGGTTAAAACCCCGCCTCCAAAATTGCTCATTCAAAAAAATATACCGCATCTCTTCACCCTTCACTCTTCTCTCTTCGGTTCTTCATTCCTCATTATTCATTCCTACTTCCCCTCTGCGCTTGCTTCCACATCTTTGAGATGCTCTACAAAAGCTTTCGGTCCGATATAGCCCGTCAAACTCTTAGCGGGCATGAAACGACCCTCTTTGTCGAAAAAGATGATATTGGGCGTGCCGAAAAGTTCGTACTTCTTGAGTAACGCGCGTTCTTCGGGTGTATTTTCGGTGACATCGACTTTGATAAAGGTAAACTTTTTTAGCGCCTCTTTGACTTTGGGATCTTTAAACGTCACCTCTTCGAGCTCTTTACACGACGTACAACTCTCTTTTCCGAAATCGACCACAACCGGCTTGTCGGAGGCTTCGATCTCTTTGAGTAAACGTGCGATGCTGTAGCCGCGGTGCGAATCTTTCGACGTAGCGCTATCCGTCTGCGCAACCTTAACACCCGTAAAAGGCTCGAACGGGTGTAACATCGACGTCGCTCCCGCCAAAGCACCGACAAAAAGCGAAATGCCGTAAACCAAAAAGACCATTGCAAGGAGTCTGAAAAGTTTTTTTGCCCCTTCGCCCGTTTTGTTCTCGAAGACCCCCATATAGAGTGCCGTTCCCATAAAAAGAAGCGACCAAAGTATCATCGTCACACTATGCGGCAAGATACGCGACAGCATAAAGATCGCTAGCGCCAGCATCATGACGCCGAAAGCCTGCGATACCGCCGTCATCCAACCGCCCGGTTTGGGCATAAACTTGCCCGCACCGATACCCACGAGCAGCAGTGGCAAGCCCATCCCGATACTCATCGCAAACAGTGCCGTGCCGCCCAAAAGTGCATCGCCCGTATGCGAAATAAAAAGCACCGCGCCCGCAAGCGGCGGTGCGACACAAGGTCCGACAATGAGTGCCGAGAGAAGTCCCATGATCGCCGTACCGATCAAGCCCCCTCGTTGACCCGCTTCGTCGCTGGCACGGTTGAGTTTGCTTTGCCACGAAGCGGGTAAACCGATCTCGTAATACCCGAAAAGCGAAAGTGCCAACGCCACAAAAATCGCCGCAAAAGCCGTAAGCACCCACGGATTTTGCATGGCCGATTGGATATCCGCACCGACCACTCCCGCGGCGATTCCTACGGCGGTATAGGTCAATGCCATGGCAAGCACATAGACCAAAGAGATAAAAAACGCCCTTGCCACGCTCGGCGCTTCACTCCCTTTTTGTTGCGATACGATGATCGAAGAAAGAATCGGTATCATCGGAAAGACACACGGCGTCAGCGCCAACAGTATGCCGAAAATAAAAAAGAGCATCACGATAAAAAAGCCGTTTTCTTTGGAAATCAAATCGGCGATTTTACCTGCGTTTCCTTCATGCAGCGCCGACGAAATCTTATCGACAAATCCCGCTTCGGCCGCTTTGAAATCGAATCGTTTGGTGATGGGCTGATAGCAAATACCCGCATCGCTGCACCCTTGAAACGTTACTTCCAGCGTATAGGTCCCTTTTACCTTTTCGTCGATTTCGGATTGCGGGATGAGAATCTTTAGCGTTCCTTCGTAAACCTTATCGCCTTCCACCTCTTTGGCGGACGGAAGTGTCGGGTGCAATACCGCCTTTTTCGGCGATACGATTTCGAACTTCAACGCATCTTTATAGACATGGACTTTCGGCGCCATCTTCAACGTGATATCGATACCTTTAGGCGTCTGCTGCGCCGTCAAACGAAACGCTTCGTCGGGCGAAAGCAGTTTGCGCGATTTCATCGCGCTGGCAAAACTTCCGTAAACAAAAGAGTGCGCCGTCAGCAACATCACAAGGATCGTAACGATTTTTCGTACCATTTTTACTCTTTTATATCGAACTTTCAGGTAGTCTATTATAGTCTGCGTGCAAAAACGGTGTAATCATAACAAAAATCCGTTAATCATTTCTCAACAGGAGCGCAAGGTATGCCGAACCGACTACATTACGAAGATTCGCCCTATCTACGACGCCACGCCGACAATCCCGTCGATTGGTATCCGTGGGGAGACGAAGCGTTTGCCAAAGCCCAACGCGAGCACAAACCGATTTTTCTCAGTATCGGTTACAGTACCTGTCACTGGTGTCACGTCATGGAGCGCGAATCGTTTTCCGATCCTGCTATCGCCGAGTTACTCAACCGCCATTTCGTCTCTATCAAGGTCGATCGCGAAGAGCGTCCCGACATCGACAAACATTTCCAAGCCGTCTATCAAAAGATGAACGGCAGACCGGGCGGTTGGCCGACTTCGATCTTTTTAACAGAAGAGGGCAAACCCTTTTACGCCGCCACATACGTGCCACCCGAACCGCGTTACGGGCTGATGAGCTTTTCGGAGTTGCTCACGACCGTACGCGATCGCTACGCGCAAGCCAAAGCGAGATTGGAACAAGAAGCCGACGAAGTCCTTG
>JALVPA010000207.1 GCA_027026055.1 Campylobacteraceae bacterium
CCAATGCCCCGGCAATGGCGGCGGAGAGCACGCATCCCGTTCCGTGGGTATGTGTCGTTTCGATTTTCGATGTAGCGAAACGATGTACCGTACCGCCCCTAAGCACCAGATAATCGACCGCTTCGTCGCTCTTTTCGGCGTGCCCGCCTTTGAGCAGCAGATTTTGCACCCCCATTGCAAAAAAACGTTCGGCAACCTCCTTTGCCGACGCTTCCGTCGTATCGCACTTTATTCCCAGCAACATTTCCGCTTCGGGAAGATTGGGGGTCATCAATGTACACATACAAAATAGCTCCTCGCGCATCGCTGCGATCCCTTCGTCGTCCAATAGCACCGCGCCGCTACTACTTTGCAATACGGGATCAAGCACGATATGTTTCGGCGCATAACGACGAAGCGTTTTGGCTACCGTGCGTACCGATACGGCGTTCGAGAGCATACCGATTTTGACCGTCTCTATCGCCATATCTTCACATAGCGTCGCTATTTGCGCTTCAAGCATTTCGGGCGCCACCGCTTCGCTACGTACGACACCCGTACCGTTTTGGGCAGTCAACGCCGTGATCGCTGCAAACGCATAGGCGCCTTGGGCGTGTATCGCCTTCGTATCGGCAAGTACCCCCGCACCGCCGTAAGGATCAAAACCCGCAATCGTCAAAACCGTAGGTGTCGTATCAGCGCGCATACTTCGCAAACGCCTCCATCAACGCTTTTGTCTTCTTTACGGACACCGTATCGCCCTCCAGTACGCCCGAAATCATCGCGATACCGCTTGCCGCGCCCGTACGTGCGACCGCTTCGATATTTTCCGCCGTGATACCGCCGATCGCCACGACGGGATAATCGACCGATTCCGCCCATCGTTTGAGCAGTTCGGTACCGACCGTATCGTATTTGAGCGGTTTGGAAATAGGCACGTAAATAGGACCGATTGCAATATAAGAGGGCGAAAATCCCAACGCAATATCGATCTCTTCGGGCGTGTGGGTGCTAATACCCAGTCTAAGTCCCGCCCGAAAAATCGCATCGATATCTGCTTCTTGTATATCTTCCTGTCCCAGATGAACGCCGTATGCGTCATACTTTAGCGCAAGCTCCCAGTAGTCGTTGAGAAAAAACCGAATATCGTAACGCTTCGAAAGCGCAATCGCCTCCGCCACCTCTTTTTCGAGCGCTTTGCTTTCCATATCTTTGATACGCAACTGCGCCGTCGTAATCCCGCAATCGTACAACGGGCGCAACTTTTCGGTACGATCGACGATCGGGTAAATACCCAGCGGCGTATCGTCACATTTGGGAAATCGCATCTATTTTCCTTTCATCGTTTTATGCGGGACTTCACTTCTGCAAATGCGGGGTTAAAACCCCGCCTCCAAATTATTTCATTGCTCATTTAAAAAACTACCGAATCCCTTCATCCCTTCTCTCATCACTTTTCTCTCTTCACTTTTCGGTTCCTCATTTCTAATTTCTAATTCCTCATTCCTCATTGCCCATCAGTGTTGGTGCCAAAACGGCGTACCGACCGTCGGTGTCGAAGGAGAAGCGAATTCGCGTTCTTGCATCGCACCCGCTTCATAGCCCAAACGTCCCGCTTCGACGGCGAAAGCGAAGGCGCGCGCCATCATCACGGGATCTTGCGCCAACGCTACGGCGGAATTGAGCAAAATCGCATCGTAACCGAGTTCCATCGCCGCAACCGCATGCGAAGGCTTGCCGATACCCGCATCGACGATGAGCGGGATATCGGGGAAGGCTTCGCGTATCGCTTTGAGGTTGTAGGGATTGATCAAGCCTTTGCCCGAGCCGATCGGAGCGCCCCAGGGCATCAAGATACGACATCCCGCATCGACCAGACGTTTGGCTACGACCAAATCGTCCGTCGTATAGGGAAAGACCTCGAAGCCCTCTTTGACAAGGACGCGTGCCGCCTCCAGCGTCTCGTAAGGGTCGGGTTGCAAGTTGTACTGATCGCCGATCACTTCGAGCTTGATCCAAGGTGTACCGAAAACTTCCCTTGCCATCTGCGCAATCGTAATCGCCTCTTTGGCGCTGTGACATCCGGCGGTATTGGGCAGCACCGTGACACCGAGATCTTTGATGATCTGCCAAAAACTCTCCCCCGCGTCTTTGTTGACCCCTTGTCTGCGCAACGACACCGTCACCACCTCGGCGCCCGAAGCGCGAATCGCCTCTTCCATAATCGCCGGCGAAGGATAAAGCGCCGTACCGATAAACAGACGCGAAGCCAATCGCTTACCGCCTATCTCCCATGTCGTATCGTTTGCATTTTCCATTTTTACCGTCCTTTACTATATGCGAAGGTGCGAGATTTCGCACCTTACAAGACAAAATCGTATCCTCCACTTCTGTTTTTCATTACTCATTCAAAAAACCTACCGAATCTCTTCACCCTTCACCCTTCACTCTTCTCTCTTCTCTCTTCACCCTTCGGTTCCTCATTCCTAATTTCTAATTCCTAATTTCTAATTTCTAATTTCTAATTCCTCATCATCCCCCATATACGGGCGCCAACACTTCCACCTCATCACCCTCTTTGAGACGATAAGTTTCATACTCGTCCAGAGGCACAAAGGTCATATTGACCGCTACCGCCACCCCTTTACCTTGCAAATCGAAACGTTCGATAAGCGTTTTAACGGTGCTTCCTTCGGGGATCTCTTTGGTTTCTCCGTTTACAACGATACGCATCGACGCTCCTTTGTTACGATGTTTGTAGCGACGCCATCTCTTCAAGCGCTTTTTCCACAATCGCGGGTGCGAGCAAATAGCCGTGGCGATAGAGTCCGTTGATACGCGTGATACCCTCTTGGGTCTCTATGCGCGGCAGATTGTCTTTGAAGGCGGGGCGACAGTTGGTTTCGGTATTGACCACCCGCGCTTCGCCGAAACTAGGATGCAACGTATAGAGCGCCGAGAGCAACTCCATACTCGAACGCACCGATATGGGAGAGAGATCTTCGCTCTCTATCTCCGTCGCACCGATGAGATAGCGTTTGTAACCTTTGGTTTGCGAAAGTTTACAATCTTTGCAATACTCCAAATCGATCCCTTCACAGCCGTTGCCTCGCGGTACGAGATAGAGTTTGTAGCGCGGATGCATCAAACGCGTAGGACGGGTGATGTCGATATCGTTGGCTTCCACCCAGATCACTTCGCCGCGTACGCCGCGCAACTCTTTAAAATACTCCTTCGCACCCAATCCGCGCGTATCGAACACCCAGTCGAAACGCTCCTCGGTACCGTCGTTGAGATGCACCGTGTATGGACTCAAACGTTTCACCGGCGTATATTCGCGAAAAGTGACATTGGGCATTCTGTCGAAATAGGTCACACTAAACGCCATAAAACGCTGCGCGTCCACTACCCCTTCGTCGGGAATGAAAAAGCCGCGTCTATGAGAAAAAAGATCTGGTTCCAAACGCTTGATCGCTTCGTTGTCCAGCGGACGGATCGTTTCGGCTTCGCCGATTTTGCGTTTGAGCATACCGATAAAGTGTTCCAACTCCCCAAAATCCTGCGGATGGGCGGTAATGACGGTGCCTTTTTGTTGATAGCCGTCAAACAATCCTATCTGCTTAAGAAGCGACGGCCAAAGCGCGATAGAGCGATGTCCCAACTCGAAAATGATCGACTCCGCCGTCTCAAGCTCCGCATAAGGCGCCAACATCCCCGCCGCCGTAAAACCCGCCGCATGCACGCCCTCTTTGGAATCTTTATCGAAAAAGGTGATGGTATGTTCTGTACTTTGCAACAGGTTCAAAGCCAGTACCCGTCCTACCAAACCGGCACCGGCGATAGCGATATTCATCGTTTTTCCCTTCCAAAAATCGTTAACATCCTTGTTCTTTCCTACTTTTTTAAAAAAAGTAGGCAAAAAGTTTTCAAAAGAAGCATTGCAAAGCAATGCTTACCAAAACTCTTAACTCTTAGCTCTTAACTCTTCACTATCAATATAGACCTCTCCGCCAAGCTCCTGAAACTTCTGGCTCATCTCGTCCATCCCCTCTTTGATCTCCTCTTCGGAGAGTTCTTGTTGCGCTTCGGCGAAATCGCGCACTTCGGCGGAGATCTTCATCGAGCAAAATTTCGGTCCGCACATCGAACAAAAATGCGCCGTCTTTGCCGACTCCATCGGCATCGTTTCGTCGTGATACTCTCTGGCGCGTTCGGGATCGAGACCGATATTGAACTGATCGACCCATCTGAATTCGAAACGCGCCTTACTCATTGCATGATCGCGCGCGATCGCTCCGGGATGCCCTTTGGCGATATCCGCCGCATGCGCCGCAAGTTTGTAAGTAATAAGCCCCTCTTTGACATCGTTTTTATCGGGCAATCCCAAATGCTCTTTGGGGGTGACGTAACAGAGCATCGCCGTACCGTACCAGCCGATCATCGCCGCGCCGATACCCGACGTGATATGATCGTAACCGGGCGCGATATCGGTCGTCAACGGCCCGAGGGTATAAAAGGGCGCTTCGTGACAATATTCGAGTTGTTTTTCCATATTTTCTTTGATCATATGCATCGGCACGTGTCCGGGTCCTTCGATCAATACTTGACAATCGTGCTTCCACGCGATCTTGGTCAACTCGCCCAAAGTCTTAAGCTCCGCAAATTGCGCTTCGTCGTTGGCGTCGGCGACCGAACCGGGGCGTAATCCGTCTCCAAGAGAGAAGGTGATGTCGTACGTTTTCATGATCTCGCAAATCTCCTCGAAGTGTGTATAGAGGAAATTCTCTTTATGGTGCGCGATCATCCATTTCGCCATGATCGATCCGCCGCGGCTGACGATACCCGTGACGCGCTTGGCGGTCATCGGCACGTGATGCAGCAACAAACCCGCATGAATCGTAAAATAATCGACCCCTTGCTCCGCCTGTTCGATCAAAGTATCGCGGAAAACTTCCCACGTGAGATCTTCGGCGATACCGCCGACTTTTTCAAGCGCTTGGTAGATGGGTACGGTACCGATGGGCACGGGAGAGTTGCGCAAGATCCAATCGCGGGTAGTGTGAATGTTTTTACCCGTACTTAGATCCATCACCGTATCCGATCCCCAGCGCGTCGCCCAAACCATCTTTTCGACCTCTTCGGCGATACTCGACGTTGTCGCGGAGTTGCCGATATTGGAGTTGACCTTGACCAAGAAGTTGCGTCCGATGATCATCGGCTCCACTTCGGGGTGGTTGATATTGACGGGCAATACCGCTCTACCCTCGGCTATCTCTTTGCGTACGAATTCGGGCGTAATCTCGTCGGGGAGATTGGCGCCGAAGCTCTCTCCTTTGAGTCTGCCGTTGCGTTCCGCATCCGCCAAATAGGCTTTGGTCCACTCCAACTTTTGGTTTTCGCGAATGGCGACAAACTCCATCTCGGGTGTGATGATGCCTTGTCTGGCATAGTGCAGTTGGGTGACGTTTTTGCCCCTTTTGGCACGCAACGGCTTACGATAGAGCCCTTTGCTGCCCGCCGTGACAAACTCCAATTGTTCTTCGCTGTTATAGCCGTTATCGCGCGGTTTGACGATACGTCCTTCGTAATACTCCACATCGCCGCGCGCTTCGATCCACTCTTTGCGAATCGGCGCAATACCCTTGGTGACGTCGATTTCGACATCGGGGTCGGTATAGACGCCCGAGGTGTCGTACACGACGATCTCTTCGCCGTCGGTCAACGTGATTTTGCGCATCGGTACCCTGATGTAGGGATGCAGCTTGCCCTCTACATAAATCTTTTGCGAACCCGGAAGCGGATCGCGCGTAATGATCTCTTCACCCGCTTCGAAAAGGGATTTTGCGGTCGGTTTGGTCATGGTGTATCCTTGCTATGGTATCACTCTGTCGCTTGATACGGGCAATGTTCGGAGAATAAAGAAAGAGAGAATATTTGCGTGTCCGTTCTTTGCACAAAACGCAACGCTTTTGCATTAGGCACTCTTCCTTACGCCGGTATTGCCCGGGTCAAGTTCGACGGGTAGGCTTTTGCGGCCTTCTCAGCCGTCGTACCTCATCGGTACGAAGACGGCACCCCGAGAGTCTTGTAGTCTCACTATAGGATAAATAAGATAAAAACAGTCTTAAATAAGAGAATTTTTCTCTTTTTAATCCATACTTCGTTATACTTTTGCCCATCAATCTCGGACGAAAGGATAATAGTGCCGCGCGGTTTCGGAAAACACTACTTCAAACTCTCCGCTATTCTCGCTTATAGCGCTTCCGTGTCGCTACGCGCAAAAAAGAGCCGTATCAAAAGAAGGGAGTGTAACATTCGCAAGTTTTCCGAAACATCCGAGAAGGAAATCTGCGACCCACCCGAACTCTCGCTACCGCACACGCCTATCGTCACGACGACACCGTGTCATTGCAACTGCTTTTTTAAACGCAAAGCGAGACTCGTACTACTGCTGAATCATTTTATCCCGCGCTGTCCCTATTACAATACCTATTTTGCCTTTAGACGCACCGGTGTGCATCCTCCTCTTTTTTCTTTCTAAAAACAAGCATACCAAAACCGTTATCGCACTATCGTGCAACATAAAACCTGTATATTGGTGCACGGTTACGCACCCTACGCCGTTTGACACTATGCCTGTTTTCGTTCGGTTGCGTTGCATGCCTTGCATGCCCACTATGCGAAAAAAGATAAGAAAAAGGATACATCCATGTTTCCATATCGTACCTATGTCACAGGATTTCCTCGTATCGGAGAAAAACGCGAACTCAAATTCGCCCTAGAAGCCTACTGGGCGGGTAAAACTGACTTCAGTAAAGTCGAAAAGAGCGCTTCCGCACTCAAAGCACGCCATTGGCAGTACCAGAAAGATGCCGGTATCGACCTTATTTCGTGCAATGACTTTTCTTTGTACGATACTGTACTCGATACCGCCGTTATGCTCGGTGCCATCCCCGAACGTTTCAAAGGACTCGAAGGAGAAGCGCTCTATTTCGCGATGGCACGCGGCACGAAAGATGCCGTGGCGATGGAGATGACCAAATGGTTCAATACCAACTATCACTATATCGTCCCGGAACTGCATCCGAACGACACCTATCGACTTGACGCCTCGAAAGTAGTCGCCGAATATCAAGAAGCCAAAGCCGCCGGTATCACCCCTAAAGTCAACCTCATCGGACCGCTAAGCTTTTTAGGACTCTCCAAGCGCACCGACGGCGGCGATCCCTACTTGCTTTTCGATAAAATTTTGCCTCTCTATCTCGATTTGCTCGATACCCTTTCCGAACTCGACGAACGTATCGTCGTGCAATTCGACGAACCCATTTTGGTCAAAGACCCCGACGCAAAGCTTTTGAGCCTTGTCAAACCCTGTTACGACGTATTGGGACGCTACGCAAAAAATATCGATATCGTCGTCGCAACCTATTTCGAACACGCGCTCGAAGCGACCAAAGTATTGGTGCATACGCCTATCAAAGCCATTGCTCTCGACTTTTTATACGGAAGTGAAAATTTCGAAGCGCTCCGCCATATCGCTCAAAGCGATAAAACGCTCGTTGCGGGCGTAGTCGACGGAAGAAACATATGGAAATGCGATATCGACAAAACCGTCTCTTTACTGGAACGCATCGCCGAAACGGTCTCCAAAGAGCGTATCGTCGTCTCGACAAGTTGCTCTTTGTTGCATACGCCCTACAGCCTCGCCTACGAAGAGACAATCGATACGTCGATTAAAACTTGGCTCAGTTTCGCTCTTGAGAAACTACACGAAGTGCGCGTTGTCGCCAAATCTTTTTTCGGCGAAACATTGGAGACTCAAGACGAAGCGATACTCAAAAAGAGCCGCCGTGCCGTAGCGAGTCGCCGCGATTCGACACGTATCCGCAACCCCGAAGTACGCAAACGCCTGGCGTCGTTGACGCAAACGGAACGCGAAGGCGCCTTTGAAGAACGTATCGTATTGCAACACGAAGCGTTGGGCTACAAACCTTTGGCGACCACCACCATCGGCTCTTTTCCGCAAACTCCCGAACTTCGAAAGGTGCGACGCGACTATAAAGCGGGGGTTGTGAGCAAAGAGACCTACGAAGCGCATATTCGCGCCTATATCGAGGAGTGTATCGCCTGCCAAGAACGTTGCGGACTCGAAGTGCTCGTACACGGCGAACCGGAACGCACCGACATGGTGGAGTATTTCGCCGAGCAACTCGAAGGGTTTGTCATCAGCCGAAACGGATGGGTACAAAGCTACGGCAGCCGCTGCGTCAAACCGCCCATTCTTTACGGCGACGTCTACAGACCCGCACCCATGACGGTGAAATGGACGACATTCGCCCAAAGCAAAACCGACAAAATCGTCAAAGGAATGCTAACGGGACCCGTGACGATACTCAATTGGTCGTTTGTGCGCAACGATATCCCGCGTAGCGAAACAAGCCGACAAATCGCACTGGCGATTCGCGACGAAGTGGCAGACC
>JALVPA010000208.1 GCA_027026055.1 Campylobacteraceae bacterium
GCAAACGTCGTCCGAACGAAGATGAAATCGTAGAGATTCTGCAAACCCATCCTGAGATCCTCGAAGCCTACAAGCAACTCAACGTCGAATACAACATCAGCAATATCCACCTACGCGACATCGATACGAGTAAGATCGAAGACGAAACATGTCGCGAAGAAGCCGAAGCGTTCAATCGCAACCTTCGCTACTTAAGAGAAATCGAAAAATATACGCTCGATTTCGAACAAAGCTCGGTACTCGTCATTATCTTTTCAGTAGAGTTTTTCGTGCTCTTTTCGGTACAATATTTCATCGTATTGCTCGATCTCAAAGAGTGGCAATGGTGGATCTACGGCTTTTTTGCCGTTTCGATCGCACTGGCGTATTGGTACGCCAAACGCGAAAAGAAAAAATTCGAACACTTCAGCGCCGTCTATGAAGAGATGTACGAAGATACCCTAAAGATGCTCGACAAACTCGAAGAAAAAGGATGCATCAATCGCAAAGAACTCATTATCGAGGAGTGCGAAGAGCATGTCTGATACCGAAAAGATTACGCTGCGCTACCGATACGACCGTGCAAATGCCCTTCGGCTTTTCGAAAGCTCTTATCGTTATCTTTTTACCCGCTCCTATCGTCGTTATGTAGGATGGCTTTTTGTCGCACTGCTTCAATTCGGCGTTGTTGCCGCACTCAAACAGGGACGCTTCGGTTTGATGCTGTTTAGCTCCATCGTCCTTGTTTACTGGTACGGTATCAAAAAGCTGCTTGCCAAACGTCGCGCGCTTGCCTCTTACGAACACTCTCCGCTCAAAGAGAGTCTTATCTCTCTCGTAGTCGACGAAAAGGGTATTCGTATCTCTCACGATAAAGGCGAAACATTTTGGCGATGGGAGGAGATCGACGATATTGTCGATGCGGGCGACGACCTTTTGATATACAAACAACCGCTTTTTTACTACGTTCCCTCGACGGCATTTCCTTCGCTCGAAGCGAAAAACGCTTTCAAGCGACTGGCGAAAAAGGCTTTGGCAAAACAGGTTTCTTAACACTGTTTGGGTATAATCGCGAGACATATTATCGCACCAAAAAGCGTCCGAAAAGGTAAATCATGAGCCAAACGCAAAAAAACGTCTACGACCCCAAACGTGTCGAATCGGAGTACTACCCGCTCTGGGAATCGCGCGGCTATTTCGAGATAGAAGGAAACAAAAAGATACAAAAAGAGGGAAAAACCTTCTGCATCATGATGCCCCCGCCCAATGTCACGGGACATCTGCATATCGGGCACGCGCTGACCTTTACCTTGCAAGATATCATTGTGCGTTACAAGCGTATGGACGGTTACGAGACATTGTGGCAACCCGGTACCGACCATGCGGGTATCGCGACGCAAAACGTCGTCGAAAAGCAACTGCTTAAAGAGGGTACCACCAAAGAGGCAATCGGGCGCGAAGCCTTTTTGAAGCGCGCATGGCAACAAAAAGAGAACTCCGGCAACGCCATCACGACTCAGCTGCGCAAACTCGGCGTCTCTCCGGCATGGAGCAGAGAGCGTTTTACGATGGACGAAGGGCTTGCCAATGCGGTTAAAAAAGCCTTTAAGCGGATGTACGACGAAGGGTGGATCGTACAAGGCAACTATATGATCAACTGGTGTACGCATGACGGTGCGCTCAGCGACATCGAAGTGGAGTACGAAGAGAGTGATGGTAAGCTCTATCATATTCGCTATCCGCTTAGCGACGGCAGCGGTCATGTCGTCGTAGCCACCACGCGTCCCGAAACCTACTTCGGCGATACGGCGGTAATGGTGCATCCCGACGACGAACGTTATCAAACATTGATCGGCAAAACGGTCACCCTTCCCTTGGTGGGACGCGAAATCGAGATCATCGCCGATGCGCATGTCGATAAGGAGTTCGGTACCGGTGTGGTCAAAGTCACTCCCGCGCACGATCCCAACGACTACGAGGTAGGAAAACGACATAACCTGGAGTTTTTGACCATCTTCGACGAAAAGGGTATCCTCAACGATCTTTGTGGCGAGTTTGCGGGATTGGAGCGCCTTGAGGCGCGCGAAAAAGTCGTAGCACGCCTCGAGGAGGAAGGTTTCATCGAAAAGATCGAGCCCCACCGCCACCAAGTGGGTCACTGCTACCGCTGTCACAATGTCGTCGAACCCTACATCTCCAAGCAGTGGTTTGTCAAAAAAGAGTTTGCCGCACGCTCCGTCGAGCGCGTCAACGGCGGCGAAGCGCAATTCTTCCCCGCACACTGGATCAACAGCTACAACGCATGGATGCGCGATCTACGCGACTGGTGTATCTCGCGACAGCTCTGGTGGGGACACCAAATCCCCGTCATGTATTGCGATGCGTGCGGACACCAATGGGCATTTGACGACGAGACACCCGCCGTATGCGAAAAGTGCGGTAGCGACAAGATCCACCAAGATCCCGACGTGCTCGATACTTGGTTTAGCTCCGGTCTTTGGCCTTTCAGTACCTTGGGCTGGGGCAACGGCGAGGCGTTCAAAGGTGAAAAATGGTTCGAAGAGGATCTTAAGCGGTTCTATCCCAACCAACTGCTAATCACCGGCTTTGATATACTCTTTTTCTGGGTGGCGCGTATGCTGATGATGGGCGATCGTATGATGGATGCACTACCGTTTAAAGATATTTATCTGCACGCCTTGGTCAAAGACGAACACGGCAACAAAATGTCGAAATCGCGCGGCAATGTCATCGATCCGCTGGTAATGATCGAAAAGTACTCCGCCGAT
>JALVPA010000209.1 GCA_027026055.1 Campylobacteraceae bacterium
GCGTCCCATCCGATGGGATGCAGCACGTTATAACCTTTTTTACGCCAATAGCGCGCCATCGCATCGCCGATAGTATAGTTGCGCACATGCCCCATATGAAGCCGTCCGCTCGGATAAGGAAACATACTGAGGATATATTTTTTCGGTAGGGTTTTATCGGACTTAGGCTCGAACGCCTGCTCCTCACTCCACTTTATCTGCCATCTCTTTTCGATTTCTGCGGGATTGTAACTCATACGCACCTGTCTTTCGTTTTTGATGCGATTATACCCAAAATGGGATGAGAAACCGTTAGCCCGTTAACGAAAAGTATTGCAGGCTTCGAGATTTCCGCTTTCAAACCCTCGTTCAAACCACTCGACACGCTGTCTCGAGCTTCCGTGCGTAAATGCGTCCGGACGCACATATCCTTGCGTTTTGCGTTGCAGGATATCGTCTCCGATAGCACTTGCCGCACGCAACGCCTCTTCGGCATCGCCCGGATCGAGCAATCCTTTTTTGTAAGCATAATGTCCCCATACACCCGCATAGCAATCGGCTTGCAACTCCACACGCACCTGCAATGCGTTGGCGCGTTTGCCACCGAGTCCTCTTTTGGCGCGTTGTGCTTTATCCAATGTTCCCAATAGATCTTGTACGTAGTGTCCCACTTCGTGCGCCAAAACATATGCTTGCGCGAAATCGCCGGGCGCATCGTGACGCTTTGCCAATTCGTCGAAAAAGCCCAAATCGAGATAGATCTTTTTGTCCGCAGGACAATAAAAAGGACCCATTTGCGCCTGTGCCCCACCGCATCCGCTACGGGTATATCCTCTGTACAGCACCAATTTCGGCGGACGATATTCAATACCGTATTTCAAAAGCACATGATGCCAGACATCTTCGGTCGTCGCCAAAACCTTTTTGATAAAAACGGCACTCTTTTCTTCTTTCGCATTGTCGACATGGCGGGCGGGCATGGTTCCCATCCCTATGAACGCCAGCGGATTGTACCCCGCCAAATAGGCTAGCACTCCCCCCGCAATCAAAAGTATTCCGAATTTGCTACGCAACAACGGACGCAAAATAGGCCAGAGCATCATCACGGTACCCATGCTTATACCGCCGCCGTAACCGCCCGAATGCGACCTTCTGTCTTCTACGTTTCCACTTTCCCTTTCGTTATCCAGTCTCATACTCTTCCTTATCGACACAAAAGTTAAATTTGACTACAATTGTACACTAAAAGAGAAAAAAACCACCTATATAATCCCAAAGGAGCGCCTTCGTGTCTTTGGCTTTAGCCAGAAAATACCGTCCAGCCGTTTTCGACGATCTGATAGGTCAAGAGGCCGTCTCCAAAACCCTGGCGGCGGCACTTGAGAGCGGAAGACTCTCGCATGCATATCTTTTTTCTGGACTTCGCGGTAGCGGCAAAACCTCAACGGCACGTATTTTTGCCAAAGCGTTACTGTGCGAAAAAGGTCCTACCGCCCACCCGTGCGGCGAATGCGCCCATTGTATCATGGCATCCGAAAATCGCCATATGGATATTGTGGAGATGGATGCGGCAAGCAATCGCGGAATCGACGACATCAAAGAACTAATAGAACATACCAAGTACAAACCGGGTTCGGCACGATACAAAATTTTTATCGTCGACGAAGTGCATATGCTTACCACACAAGCTTTCAACGCGCTGCTTAAAACGTTGGAAGAGCCACCCGATTTCGTCAAATTCATTTTGGCCACTACCGATCCGCTCAAGCTTCCCGCCACTATTCTTTCGCGCACCCAACACTTTCGTTTCAAAAAAATTCCTCAGCCGCTGATAGAGAAGCATCTTACGCACATATTGCATCTGGAAAAGGTCGATTTCGAACCCGAAGCGATCGCAATTATCGCCAGAAACGGAGCGGGTAGTTTGCGCGATTCGCTTACTTTGCTCGATCAAGCCATCGTCTATGCAGACGGTGTCGTCGATGTCGCCACCGTAACGGGGATGCTCGGTATCATCGAACCGGGCAAACTCGAAAAACTCGTTCACGATATTCAAAACAGAGATCGAGAGGCAGTACTTTCGTTTCTTAAAGAAGCCGCGGAATTCGAAGCCGAAATGATATTAGACGAATTGACGCTTTATCTTAAAAGTCTTCTTTTGGAAAATCGCGGCACTTTGTCTCCGATTGTTATCGAACGCTTTTTTAGAATCATCGCAGAATCGAAGCAGCTTCTCGGTATCGGTGCCGAAGGCGAGTTCGTGCTCTCATTGACACTATTGAAAATGATCGAAGCGATGCAGATCAAAGAGATCGACACCGTTATCAAAGAGCTCGAAAAAGAGTTGCGAGGTATCGGTGTACCTCAAGCCTCCTCCGTCGCTCCTTCCTCCCCCGCTTCTATCGCCGAAAAAACGCCGAATGTCATTACCATTACGGAAGAGGAGATAGACGAAGCGCTTAATCAAAAAGCGGATACATCAGCAACTCTTGCGACAACAGCCGACGCTTTCGTCTCTTCTGCGACCGAATCTCTTTCGACGGCACCCTCTTCCGGAAATACCCTCGAACAACCCTTAGTGACGGATACGACTTCGACAACAACAATCGATCCGAGCAAACAACGTTTCGAAACGCTATTGCGAAAAATCTACGACCGCGACTACGATCTTGGCGACTGCTTCGAACGCAATATCGAATTTGTCAGTTTCGAAAACAACCTTCTTACCTGGGAGTCGACCGCCGAAGGTGAAGATCTCAA
>JALVPA010000210.1 GCA_027026055.1 Campylobacteraceae bacterium
CGTCGATCCTTCCGATTATTTCGAAACGTTCGATACGAAACGCTACGATATCGGAGAGATACCGATAGACATCGTGATCCCCGTCTACAACGGTTACGAGTATCTCGAAAAACTTTTCGATTCGATGCGAGATAATACGACATCTCCCTATCGACTCATCGTCGTCAACGACGCAAGTGACGATCATAGAGTGCTTCCTTATCTCAAAGAGCGGCTACGGGAATTCCCGGAAAGCCTCCTTTTGGAAAACGAAACCAATCTCGGTTTTGTCAAAAGCGTCACCCGTGCCGTCGCGTCGACACGCAATCATTTCGTTCTTTTGAACACCGATACCGAAGTACCGCCGATGTGGCTGGAACGCCTGATGTATCCGATATTTCACATGCCTAACGTAGCGTCGACCACTCCTTTTACCAATGCCGGTACCATTGCAAGTTTTCCCGTTTTTCTCGAAGACAATCCGCCTTTCGAGGATCTCGATGTCTCGACGATAGACAACTGCTTCAAAGAGGTGCGCCCGGATGCGCACTATGCACCGTTGCCCACGGGAGTCGGCTTTTGTATGGGGGTCAATCGTCGCCTGACCGAAGAGATCGGCTTTTTCGATACGGAAACTTTCGGAAAAGGTTACGGCGAAGAGAACGACTGGTGCCAACGCGCCATAAAACACGGATATCGCAATCTTTTGGTACCCAACCTCTACGTGTACCATAAACACGGCGGTTCTTTTCCTTCCGAGCTCAAACGAAAACTGCTCGAAGAGAATCGCCTCAAACTTCTTCGCAAACACCCCGATTACGACAAACAGGTACAAGATTATATCGCGGCGGACCCGCACAAAACATTGCGCAAACTATTGGTTTTGACGGTTTCGAGTCGAGCGAAACGAATGCACGTTATTTTCGACCACGGTTTGGGCGGCGGCGCCAACAAATATGCGGACGAAAAAATTGACGAGATGGTAAACGCGGACGAAAACACACTCTTGATACGTTACGATTTTTACGGCAAGCGTTTTATCCTTCGTCACCGTTACAAAAACTACGATAACGGCTTTGCCGTGCAAAAGATCGAACAACTCGATACGATTTTGAGACGTACGGATGTCGGTTATATGTTGTTGAACAATCTTGTAGCCTACCCTTACCCTCAAGAAATCTTGGAGTACCTCAACGACTACCTCCGCAAAAAACCGCACATACGGCTGATCGTCCCTCTGCACGACTACTACTGCATCTGTCCCAGTTATACCTTGCTCGATGCGGAGGGGAACTATTGCGGAATACCGGACGATCTCGAAACCTGCCGCAGATGCATGGCGCACAACAATCAAGAGTGGCGTACGTTCTACACGGGAAGTGTCGATATCGATACATGGCGAGAACTTTGGCAAAAGATCCTACTGCGTGCCGACGAAATCACCGCCTTCAGTCGAAGTTCCGCAGAACTTTTACGTAAGGCCTATCCCATACTTTTGGAAAAAGAGATTCGGCATATCCCTCACACCGTCGACGATATCGAACCGGTCGACATCGAACCCAAAAGCGATACGGACCTTTTGACGATAGGTATTTTGGGGGCGATCAATTATGCCAAAGGTGCTTCCGTCGTCAAAGCGATGGTGGAGCGTATCGAAGCGAACGATCTTCCTTACCGTGTCGTCGTCATCGGAGAGATCACCGAACCGATCAGAAGCGACCGCTTCGTCGCAACCGGCAAATATAAACGAGAAGCCCTTACCGACATCGTGCGCCATCATCGTGTCGACATCTTCACCATTCCTTCGATCTGGCCGGAAACCTTTTCCTATACGGCCGAGGAGGTGATGCGGATGGGTCTGCCGCTTGTGGTATTCGATATCGGCGCACCCGCGGAACGCGTAAAAGTGTACGCTAAAGGAAAAGTCGTTTCAGAAATTTCAGCGAACGCGCTTTTGGACGGTATCGCAACATTGGCAAACGAAATACGATGAGACTAAAAGGCATCGACTTTTTAAGAGGAGTGGCCGTACTCTGTGTCGCGATCTATCATTTTTTTGTCTTGTTGGGATTGGCAAAAAACCCGGTTTTTCCATATATACACTTCTTCGGCCAATTCGGCGTATCGCTCTTTTTTGTCATTAGCGGTTACCTCATCTATCGTTCCGTCACTCACTATTTCGCTACGAAGCCTTACACGTATGGAATCGTCCGCTATACACTGCATCGTATTTTCCGTATCGTACCCGCTTATTACGCCAACCTTTTTGTCGTACTTCTCATAGCTTTCTATACCTATGGCGAAGCTTTCGTTCGCACTCCGAACTTCCTACCGTCGCTTCTGACACATTTGACCTTTACCTCCTACTTCGTCTATAAAGATGCGGGATACGGTATTAACGGTGCTTACTGGACACTCGATATCGAGATGTTATGGTATATCGTCGCACCGTTACTCTTTCTTTACGTGAAAAAACCGCTTATGCTCATGCTTTTGGCGATTCCGAATCTCACATATTTGTACGGTCTGGACCACGGATGGTTCGACACCCTCTTGCATCTCGACAACCGTGCGCCGAACTACCCGATCGTTTTGTATTATCTCTCTTTTCAGCTTCCGGGGCAACTGATCTACTTTCTCGGCGGCATCTTCGTATTTCTTTATGCAAAACGTACTTTACCCTTTTCGCTTACCACACGTTACGCCTTCTTCGCAACGATATTCGCTTTTTTTCTCTATTTGT
>JALVPA010000211.1 GCA_027026055.1 Campylobacteraceae bacterium
GGAAGTCAATGCCATCGACGAGTCTTCTCTTATCGAAGGGATTGAAGTGGCCCAAGAAGCGATAGAAAAAGCAAGCGGCATTTTTAGTGTCGAATTGGAGCCGTTTAAAAAAACACCGCGATTCGGCGCCGAAGAGAGGGAGGAGTCGTTACCGGATTTGGATGGTTTTCGCGACGAAATGGAGCGGGCAATCCGTACGATGGCAAAGTCCGAACGTGCCGATGCGTTGAAGCGGTTGGAACAGAAAATTGTCGCCGGTATCGATACGCAACGATATGGGGTCGAATCGATTCGCAAGGCGATTGCGTCGTATAAACGCCATATCGTGCGCGAGACTATCTTGGAAAAAGGTGTGCGTCCCGACGGCCGAAAGGTAGACGAGATACGTCCTATCGACATCGAAACAAACTTGCTTCCTTCCGTCCACGGTTCGTGTCTCTTTACGAGAGGTGAAACGCAAGTGTTGGCTACCGTTACGCTCGGAGATAAAAAAGATGCGCAGATGTACGAGTTGATCACCGATAGGCGCGCGAAAAACGAAACCTTTATGGTGCATTACAATTTCCCCGGATATGCCGTAGGCGAAGCGTCGTTTATCGGCGCGCCGAGTCGACGAGAATTGGGACACGGAAATTTGGCCAAACGCGCATTGGAGCCCGTGATGCCGATAGGCTTTGACGGTACGGTGCGACTCGTATCCGAAGTATTGGAAAGTAACGGATCGTCTTCGATGGCGACCGTTTGCGGCGGAGCGCTTGCGCTTCGTTCGGCGGAAATAGAACTTGTCGATTTGGTTGCGGGTATTGCGATGGGGTTGATAAAAGAAGGAGAACGATACGCCATTTTATCGGACATTACGGGATTGGAAGATCACGACGGGGATATGGACTTTAAAATTACCGGTACGAAAGAGGGGTTTACCGCATTACAAATGGATAATAAGTTGGGCGGTATCGATTTCGCTTTATTGCAACAAGCGATTCGCCAAGCCAAAGAAGGACTCGATGCGATTTTGGAGCGAATGAAAGAGGCCGAAGCCGTTATCAGAAGAAGCGAAGCGTTACCGGTGACGGAACATTTTACGGTCAATCCGTCGAAAATAGGTGAGATCATCGGTAAAGCGGGTGCGACTATTCGAGATATTATCGAGCGATTCGAAGTAAGTGTCGATCTGGACAGAGAGAAAGGCGCCGTGAAGATTTCGGGTAAAAACGGCGAAAAAGTGCAAGCCGCCAAAGAACATATACGGAAGATCGCGGAAGACGGTGCTCATAAACACATGCATTACACCATAGGGCAAACATATCGCGGTCGCATCAAAAAGATCGTCGATTTCGGTGTCTTTGTAGAGATGCCGGACGGTTATGACGCGTTGTTGCATATTTCGAAAGTTGCCAAAGAACGGGTTGATAATTTACACGACTACTTCAAGGAAGGCGAAGAGATCGAAGTGGTGGTATTGGAGCAAAACGGTAGAAAGGTGGAATTGGCGACGCCGACTTATCTCTCCTAAGCGGAGGCAATGTCCGATAATGTAGGAGTGCGAACGATGGACACGACACTATATTTTTTTGCAGCGCTGCTTTCGATAGGTGTGATAGGAACGGTTTTCTATTTTGTCAAGCGCATGTTTCGTGACAGCGTTCTCGCAAAACCCCAAGAAGAAAAAAAGCCGAAAGAGAAGGAAGTGCGTACGCCTATCGTGTCCGAGGATGAGAAAAAAAACTTTGAAGGTATCGAAATAGATTGTCCCGTTTCCAAGGCGACAATCGAATATAAAGTGCCCGATAGGGAAGAAGAAACATTGCTTCCGCCACTTGTTTATCGTGACGAGATACCCGAAACGGAACATATCGATACGGACTGCTTTGCTTACTTCAAAGGTTCACGTATATTATTGGTCGAAGACAATCCAATCAATCAAAAAATCGTACAAAAAGTGTTGAGACACTCCGGTGTGGAGTTGGATATTGCCGATAACGGCAAAATCGCCTTGGAAAAATTGGACGAAAATCCGAATGGATACGATTTGGTTTTGATGGATATCAGTATGCCGGTCATGGACGGATTCGAAGCGACGAAACGGATTCGAAGTGACAAAAGATTCGATAGCTTGCCAATCGTGACCTTTACCGCGTTCAATCTGGGACCCGAAATCGAAAGGATGTTTTCCTTTGGTGCTAACGCTTATTTGACCAAACCTTTGAATATCCATAAACTCTATACGGTATGCAGTCTCTATTTGGGTAATGTCAATCGCGGCTTGAGTATGGAGAAGATGCTGGAAATTCAAGGATTGCATGTACGAAAAGCGATAGAGGAGTTGGAAGGAGAAGAGGAACTTTATCTCGAAATGTTGGAACAATTCGTATTGAAATATGCGACATTACCGGAGCTACTTCCCAAATGGATAGAAAAAGGCGATTATGCGCGACTTTCGTTGGAGTGCAAGATGCTTCAAGAGGATTTAAAAGCCGTTGGGGCGGACGAAATGGCGCATTACGTTCATGAGATACGTAAACATTTTATCTATCGGACGGAAGCATTGCTATCGAAACATCGTCTTTTGTTCCGTACAAGAATGCAAGCGATACTCGATACGATAAATGCTTATTTGGATCATGTCCAAATAAAAAACTCGGATTTTGAGAAAAAAGCGTCGATTAAATGCGAATAG
>JALVPA010000212.1 GCA_027026055.1 Campylobacteraceae bacterium
TCTTTCGTGTACCCGGTCATTTCACGAAATTTACGATTGGCATAAGTGATAATCCCCGCCGTATCGGTTTCGGTGATCATCACGCCTCCGTCGAAAGGTACTTCTTCGTCAATCGGATCGGGTTTGACGATCTCTTTACCCGTGACGATATTTTTTATGACTTTCCCCACTTTTTTTCCTTTGTCGTGGAGGAAAAAGCGGAACGGTTATATGGGCAACCCGGCAGTCTGCGTGAGATCCGTGGCTTTCCGTCCCTGCCTTGCGACAGGTTTGGCTTTTTCCTTGATATAAAATGCGTTGTTTTGCGAATTATACCATTTTTTTATTTTTATCGGCAAGGATTGGATAATATAATGCGTATAAAAGAAAAATCGGTTACCCCATTTAACGATAGTTGGGCTACAATTGCACAAGAGAATCCATATCGAGGAATATCCTTGTCAATTAAAGAAAAGATAGAGTCGCTTATCAAAGAGCGTGTGTTGGTCATCGACGGTGCGATGGGTACGCAGATACAAGATCTTGACGTGCCGTTCGAGGCGTGGTTGGATGAGAAAGGCGTATTGCAAGAGGGGTGCAACGAACTTCTCAATGCCACCGCACCGGAGATTATCGGACGCATTCACAAGCGTTATGCGATGGCGGGTGCCGATCTGCTCAAAACCAATACCTTCGGTTGTATGCCGTGGGTACTTGACGAGTACGGTTTGGGGCACCGCGCTTACGAACTTTCCAAAAAAGGCGCCGAACTGGTCAAAGCGCAATGCGAGGCTTACGCGACGCCGGAGCAGCCTCGTTTCGTACTCGGCGCAATCGGTCCGGGGACGAAACTACCTTCGTTGGGACATATTCACTACGACGAGATGTACGCTGGCTACAGGATCGTCGCCGAAGGGCTGATTGACGGCGGAGCGGATCTCTTTTTGCTTGAGACGTGTCAGGATCCTTTGCAGATCAAAGCGGCGTTGCATGCGTGTCAAGATGTCGGCAAAGAAAAGGGCAAAACGCTGCCGATTATGGTATCTGTCACTATAGAGCTTAGCGGGACGATGCTCATCGGTACGGATGCCGAGACGATAGTGACCATTTTGGAACCGTTCGATATTCTCTCTTTAGGGTTCAACTGCGGTACGGGTCCCGATCAGGTGCGCAAGCATCTCGAAACCCTCGCCAAACGGTGGCATAAGCCCGTTTCGGTGCATGCCAATGCGGGTTTGCCGCAAAATAGAGGCGGTTATACCTACTATCCGATGGGACCTGCGGAATTTACCGAAAAACAGCGCGCATTTTGCGAAGTGGACGGCGTAAGCTTTTTGGGCGGATGTTGCGGGACGACGCCGCAGCATATTTTGGAGCTCAAAAAAGGGATCGAAGGTATCGTACCCAAACCTCCGAAGGGCGCTATCGCGCCTTCGGTCGCATCGCTTTTTCAGAGTGTGGAGCTTTTCCAAGATCCCGCGCCGCTACTGATCGGCGAACGCTCCAACGCTACGGGTTCGAAGGCGTTTCGCGAACTGATTTTGGCGGGCGATTACGAAGGAACGTTGACGGTAGGGCAGGCGCAAGTGCGTGACGGCGCGCATTGTCTCGATGTCAATGTCGAGTTCGCGGGGCGTGACGGCGCGAAAGATATGCGTGAGGTGATGACACTGTATAACCAAAAAATTCCCTTGCCGTTGATGCCTGATGCGACACGCGTGGGTACGATGGAAGAGGCGCTTAAGTGTATCGGCGGCAAGCCGATCATCAACTCGGTCAACCTCGAAGACGGCGAAGAGAAACTCGATGCGATCTGTAAGCTGGCGAAACGTTTTGGCGCGTCGCTGGTTTGTTTGACGATCGACGAAAAAGGGATGGCGAAAACCAAAGAGCGCAAACTCGAAGTGGCGGAACGGCTGTACGATCTGTGTGTCAATCGTCACGGCATCGCCCCGCACGATCTGATCTTCGACGTACTCACTTTTACGGTCGGTTCTGGCGACGAAGAGTATCGCGATGCGGCGGTACAGACCGTAGAAGCGATCCGAGAACTACGCCGACGTCACCCCGAAGTGGGCACGACGCTGGGGCTGAGCAATATCTCTTTCGGACTCGACAAACATGCGCGGATGTATCTCAATTCCGTCTTTTTGCATCACTGTATCGAAGCGGGACTGACCTCGGTCATAATCAACGTCAAGCATATCATTCCGCTGAGCAAAATGGATCCCGAAGATATCGCCGTATGCGAAGAGTTGCTCTTTCATGCCGACGATCAGAGCCTTTTTAAGTTTATCGATCATTTTAGCGATAAAAACGTCGATACGAACGATAACGACGAAGCGTTCAACGCGCTCGGTACCGAAGAGAAGATCAAAAAGCTCTTGATGGACGGGGACAAGGAGCGGATGATTCCTCTTGTAGAGGAGGCGAGGCACGAGATACACCCCGATCGTATCGTCAACGAAATTTTGATCGATGCGATGAAGGAAGTCGGCGAACTTTTCGGAAGCGGACAGATGCAGTTGCCGTTCGTACTGCAAAGCGCCGAGACGATGAAAGCGACGGTCGATTATCTCAACCCTTATTTGACGAAGCAAGAAAAAGAGAGCGATACGACGTTGGTCATCGGGACGGTCAAAGGCGACGTTCACGACGTGGGTAAAAATCTCGTCGATATCATCCTCTCCAACAACGGCTTCAAAGTGATTAATATCGGTATCAAATGCGAGCTGGAGCAATATCTGGAGACGATGGAAAAGCAAAACGTACAGGCCGTCGGAATGAGCGGCTTGTTGGTCAAATCGACCGCGGTGATGAAGGATAATCTCGAAGAGATGGCCTCTCGCGGCATTACGATACCGGTGCTACTCGGCGGTGCGGCGTTGACGCGTTCGTTTGTCGACGATTTTTGTCGACCGATCTATAAAGGACCGATCTTTTATTGTCGGGATGCCTTTGACGGCGTGGTGGCGATGAGTCGTATCGAAAAGTGGCTCGAAGAGAAACAAACCAACCCCGATGCCGTGCTGGATACTCGTTTGGCGGGAGATATGACGGAAGTGAAGAAAGTCGAAGTCAAAGAGACGAAGATCCCGCCTTACGAAGAGATCGAGATGCCGCCGAAAGTACCGATACCGACCCCGCCGTTTTGGGGACGTCGCGTCTTGCAAAAAGGGGATATCGATCTCGAAACGGTGTTTGCTTGGGTCAACAAAAAAAGCGTTGTCAAGATGCACTGGGGTTATAAAAAGGGCAAAATGGACAAAGCGGCGTACGAAAAGCTGCTCGAAGAGAAGGTCTACCCCGCCTACGAGAGGCTCAAACGCGAATTTATCGAAAAAGAGCTTTTCGAGCCGACGATTATCTACGGTTACTATCCCGTGCGAAGCAACGATCGCGAGTTGTTGGTTTTTCCCGAAACCGAAGGGTGGAACAGTGACGAAAATGCCAATCGCGAACCGTTCTTTGAAGTGGTCGGTAGAGCCGAGTATGTTTTTAGCTTCCCGAGGCAACGCCGCAAGCCTTATCGTGCGCTTAGCGACTTTTTCCGTCACGAGCGTCACGACGTGCTACCGATCACATGCGTAAGCGCCGGAGCGAAATTCAGCGCGTACGAAAAAGCGCTTTACGATGCGGGAGAGTACTTGGAGTACAATCTGGTGCACGGCTTTTCGGTGGAGCTTGCCGAGGCGTTGGCGGAGATAACGCACAAACAGATACGGATGGATCTGGGGATTCTCAGAGAGGACGAGAAACCGACCCTACGCGACGTGCGCATGAATCGCTACCAAGGCGCGCGCTACAGCTTCGGCTATCCCGCCTGCCCCGACTTGGAGCAAAGCCGTATCATCTTCGATCTGCTCAAACCCGAGGAGTTTGGCATCGAGCTGAGCGAGACCTTCCAGATCCATCCCGAGCAAAGCACCACCGCCTTGGTCGTACACCATCCCAAAGCGACCTATTATGCGGTCTAAAGGAGAGGTTTTGGAAAAAGAGAACGAAAAAAACGAAGCCGCAACCTATCCGTGTCGATATTGCAAGCAAAAGGTGCCCAAAGGTATTGCCAGATGTCCGTATTGCGGGACGTTCAATCCGACGATGGATACCAAGCGTTCGCTTATCTGGACGGTGGGAGCTATTCTCTTTTTATATCTGGTAGGTTATCTCGTTCAAGCCTTTCAAAACTAAGCCTTACCACCGTTAATCATATCCGAATTCATCATACTTCTTTTGAATGAGAAAAAAGAGCGAAGGAAAGCAGATGTCGAAAATCATCGATTATTTCAAAACGTTGACAAAAATCCCGCACTGCTCGAAAGATGCCGAAAAACTCCAAAAATTTTTGGTTGATTTCGCACGTAAGCGCGGCTACGAAGTGGAAACGGATGGGGTTGGCAATATTCATATATGTAAAGGCTCGCCGAAAGTGTGTCTGCAAGGACACTACGATATGGTCTGCATGGGCAAGGCGCCGCAGATAGAGACTTATGTCGAAGAGGGATGGATGAAGGCGAAAGAGAGTTCTTTGGGTGCGGATAACGGCATAGCGATCGCGATGATGATGGCGCTGATGGAGGAGGGTAGAGAGATCGAATGTCTTATCACTGCCGATGAAGAGATCGGGCTTATCGGCGCTAATGCCGTCTCGTTCGATCTCAAAGCCGACTACATGCTCAATCTCGATAGTGAGGATGAAGCGGAGGTCTATATCGGTTGCGCAGGCGGTGCGGATATCGTCGCTGTCAAAGAAGACGAATATGTCGAGGGCGAGGGCGAGTGTTACGAAGTGAAGGTGTCGGGCTTGCCGGGCGGACATTCGGGCGTCGATATCGACAAAGGTATCCCCTCGGCGATCAAGGTGCTATCAAACTATCTCTTGCGACATGGCGTGACGCAACTTGTTTCGATCGAAGGCGGTACAAGGCGCAATGCCATCGCCGTCGAAGCGACGGCGGTCGTACGTAGCGTCAAGCCGTTGCCCAGTGAAACGCATATCGATGTACGTTCTTGCGAGGGTGCGCCGAAAGTATTGCAAAGTAGCGAAGCGCTGTTGCGTCTTATCGACGGATTTAAGCAGGGCGTACATATGTTTAACGAAAGTTTGCGGATCCCGCATAGCAGCATTAATTTGGCAATTGTCTCAAGTGACGACAGCGGTAGGATTCGCATTGAAACGAGCGCACGAGCGATGGACGGCAAAAGCTTGGATGCCCTCGTAGAAGAGACGACGCAACTTTTCGAACGCCACGGTTTTGCGTGTAGCGTCGAAGACAAATACCCCGCATGGAAACCGCAAATCGGCGAATTCGCCAAGTTAGTCGATGCGCAGATGCGCGCCGTCTTCGGAAAAAGCGATTTTAGAGCGATCCATGCCGGGCTGGAGTGCGGTGTGTTGGCATCGAAGTACCCTGCAATGCAGTTTGCCTCCATCGGCCCTACCATCCGCTACCCGCACTCGACACGAGAAGAAGTGGTTCTCTCCTCGGTGGAGAAAACCTACGAGGTGCTGTGTCGTATCCTTGAGGCGGTATAGTGGTATTTATTCCCAAAGTGCCCGAGCATAGTTCGATCGTATCTTTCTGTCTTTGCTTAGCAAGACGGTGTTACGAAACTTGGCGTGTGCGACAATCAGTCTGTCGAAAGGATCGCGCGTCCAATTCTCTTCGAGTGATGCGCGAACCACCTTTTCAAAAGGGGTGTCGCACACTTCAAGGTCAATCGTATCGCCAAGTTCGGTAACGATTTTTGCAGCAGGATCGTTGATCTTGCTTATTTCGTAGAGGTATTGCAATTCCAGCGTTACGATAGGTGAGATCAAAAGCATATGGTTTTCGATAAGATCGATCGCTTTTTGGGTGAAGAGTTCCGTTCTTTTATCGAAGAGCCAGACGACAACATGGGTATCAAGGTAGATCACGGTGCCATGCCTCTTCCCAATTGTTTTCGATGATCGTCTCGGGGGCGCACTGCATGGTGCGGTGCTTTTTGAGCCTTTGCAGTTTTGAGATTTTTTGTTGCGGCACGATCCGTAGTATGATGCCGTTTCTGTTGATCTCAAGCGGCTGACCCGTTTCCGCTACTCGATCAAGTAGTTTAAAAAGATTTTTTCTAAGCTCCGTAGGCGTTACTTGCATCATTGTTCCTTCTGTTGCAATTCTTATTTGAGTATAACATAGATCATGTACATTGTCAAATAGACAAATGTACATCTCTCGATACGGATGGCATACCGGATAATGCATAATTCGGTTAAACTTTAAACTGCGCTTTACTCTTGCACAAATCTGCCATAAAGCAGTCGTCGCATTCGGGCTTGAGCGCTTTGCAGCGGTAGCGTCCGAAGAGTACCATCGCTTGGTGGAGGCGGTGCAGGTCGGTTTTGAACTTTCCGGTCAGTTGTTCTTCGCACTTTAGCGCGGTGGGGGCGTTGCAGAGTCCCAAGCGGTGCGCGACACGATACACATGCGTATCGACCGCCATCAAATTGGCTCCGGTAAACTCTATCATCACGACATTGGCAGTTTTTTGCCCGACGCCTGCAAGTTTAACCAGTTCTTTTTGATCAAGCGGAATTTCACCGCCGTAGTTTTTGACGACGCTTTGCGCCATTTTGATGAGGTTTTTGGCTTTGTTGTTAAAGAAGGAACAGCTTTTGATGAGCGTTTTAAGCTCTTCGAGATCGGCGTTTGCCAAGGCAGTGGGATCGGGATACTTTTCGAAAAGCGCGGGGGTGATGATATTGACGCGCTTGTCGGTGCATTGCGCCGAGAGCATGACCGCTACCAAGAGTTCGTAGAGATTGCGATAGTGCAGTTCGGTAACCGAATCGGGGTAGTGTTCCAAAAATCGGCGTTTTATCTCTTCGATTTCCGTTTTGGTGGCAAGTTTGACACGCGGTGGCATCTTGATTTTTCCTCTTTTGGTGTAAAGTTTTGTTATGGTAGCATATCTGCCATTGTTTACGCTTTGTTTAACATGCATCGCTATACTTGATACCGCAAATTAGGGGATAAATCTCACTTATAAAAAGGAAACGACGATGTTAAAATATGTAAAAATCTCACTTGTAGCCGCTGCATTACTATCGACGTCGTCCGTAGCGTCGGACGTGTTGGTGACGGTCAATGGCAAGCAGATCATGAAAAGTGATGCCGATGCGTTGGTAAGAGCGATGGCACCGGGCGCTACTTACGATCAATTGCCGGACAAACAAAAAGAGATGGTCAAAAATACGCTTATCGAAAAGAGTCTTTTTGCCGAGGTCGCCAAAAAAGACGGTATCGATCAAACGCCGGAATTCAAACGTAACATGGAAAAGATCGGTAACGAGCTTATGGTTAATATGTGGATGAAAAAACAGTTGGACAACGTACTTGTGAGCGATTCGGAAGCGAAAGATTTTTATGAAAAAAATAAAGAAAAATTCGTTCAACCCGCTACCGTTCATGCCAGACATATTCTCGTAAAAACTGAAAAAGAAGCGAAAGAGATTATCAAACAACTGAAAAATCTCAAAGGCGAAGCGTTGAAAAAGAAATTTATCGAGTTGGCGAAAGCCAAATCGACGGGTCCTTCCGCACCCAAAGGCGGCGATCTCGGTAGTTTTAAAAAAGGGACGATGGTACCGGAGTTTTCAAAAGCGGTATGGGCGCTGAATCCCGGTGATATAACGGCACAACCGGTGAAAACCCAATTTGGATACCATGTCATCTATTTGGAAGAGAAGAAAGATGCGGCCCCCGTTCCGTACGAACAAGTCAAAGATCGTATCGTTGCAACATTAAAGCAACAACAGTTCGCAAAAAAAGTCTCCGAAATGGCGAAAGAACTGAAAGCAAAAGCGAAAATCGTAGAACCTACCGCAAAATAAGCGAGATAGCATGAACGGTATGCTGGTAAAAGTCGGTATCACGGCGTTGTTTCTTTTTCAAAATGCGCATGCCGATGCGTTAAAAAAGAGTCTGAGCGGTTTGCTTCATGAAAAAGAGACGACCCACGGCATGGTCAATCTCGACGCACTGGGTATGACATCGGCCAAACGACAGAAAAAACGCGGTCCCAACGCTATCGTCGCCGTTGCGGATGGGATAAAGATAAAAAAGCGTGCGCTTGATAGCTTCTTGAAAGAGCGTACGCAAGGTAAAATTTCCGATTTCGACAGGCTTTTACC
>JALVPA010000213.1 GCA_027026055.1 Campylobacteraceae bacterium
ATTATTATATCGACGATAAAAGTCATGTCGTTTCGGAGTCGTATCATCTCGGATACGATTTGGCCAGTGTCAAGATGGCACCGGTTGCCGTTTCCAACCCCGGCAAAGTGGTCTATGCCGATGAAAACGGCATTTACGGCAACATGCCGTTGATTGATCACGGCATGGGACTTTATACGCTTTACGGCCATTGTTCGAAACTTTTTGTCAAAGAAGGTGATGTTGTGAAAGCGGGCGAAACTATCGCAAGAACGGGAATGACGGGGTTGGCATTGGGAGATCACCTTCATTTCGGAGTATTGGTGCAAGGTATCGAAGTAAGACCTGTCGAATGGTTCGATAAAAAATGGATAAAAACCTTTATCGACGATGTGTTTGCCGAAGCGGACAAGATCATTTCGCCTCGTGAAGTGCGGGCAAACCGTGAAAAGTAAACGCTTTAATTGTAAATCGTTATATTTTATAGTATAATGTGGTCGAATAGTTCAAAGCGTCGAATGTTAAAAAAGGAATCGGGATGCAGCAGCGTACCATAAAAAGAACGGTAGAGATGGTGGGGATAGGTTTGCACAAAGGCGAACCGATCCGTTTACGGCTCGAGCCGATGGAAGTCGACAGCGGAATCGTTTTTTATCGGGAAGATATAGCGCTTTCGATTCCGCTGGCGCCCGATTCCGTGATCGATACGCGTATGGCGACGGTTATCGGAAACGAAACGGGATTCGTCTCGACGATAGAACATTTTCTCTCGGCGGTGTATGCATACGGGATAGACAATCTCCGTGTGATTGTCGACGGTAACGAGATGCCGATAATGGACGGTTCGGCAATTTCGTTTTGTTTGTTGTTGGACGAAGCGGGAATCGTACTTCAAAACGCACCGAAAAAGGTATTGAAAATCCTCGATACGATCGAAATCGTAAAAGAGGACGGAAAATACGTACGCTTGTCGCCGAGTCGCAAAGCGGAGTTCGCGTTCGAAATCGATTTCGAACACCCCGTCATTGGACGACAATCTTACGATTTTACCTTTAGTACGAAAAACTACATAGAAGAGATAGCGCGTGCCAGGACCTTCGGATTTGCCAAAGATATCCAAATGCTTCAGAGTCAAAATTTGGCGTTGGGTGCCAATCTTCAAAATGCCATCGGATTGGACGAACACAAAGTCTTGAATCCGGAGGGATTACGTTTCGACAACGAATTCGTGCGCCACAAGATACTCGACGCGATAGGAGATTTGATGGTGACGGGGTACAATATCCTCGGACGGTACGAAGCCTTTGCGGGAAGTCACGCTTTGAACTATCAGCTTACGTCGGCGTTGCTCGCCGATCCTTCGAAATACGAGATGGTGACGATAGAGACCGTAGGAACGGAAGCCTTCGGCTTTGCTTATGCCTAAATATACGCTTTTGGTATTGCCTACGGCGAAGCCGTTGTCGATAGGCGTATACGATAATAAGGGGGAATTGATAGATTCCTTTTATAGCGAAGAGAGGGTTTCGAAGATCCTCTCTTCGCTTATATACGATGTATTGAAACGATACGATATAGAGCGTATGATCTATACCTCGGGTCCCGGTTCGAATATGTCGGTCAAGCTTTGTTATATCGTGCTCGAATCGGTACGTCTCGTCAAAAACATACCTTTGTATGCCTGTTCGCTTTTCGATATCAACGGTAATCGGCCCGTCAAAGCGATGGGACAACTTTACTTTATGAAGGAAAAAGAGACTATAATTACGAAAAAATTGACGCAACAGGTCGATACGACACCGGTACTGCCCGATACGATAGCCTCTTTGGCGATCGATGCCGTCGCGCTGCCGGATTATCGCGTACCTGCCGTCTGAGGGAAGTGAGTAGCGATGTATGTAAGCGTACCCGCCACCTCCGCCAATTTGGGTCCCGGGTTCGATACGCTGGGGTTGGCGCTGGGATTGCGTAACGAGATCATTGTCAAGCCTTCGAAATTTCTCAGTCTCTCCACGCACGGCGAAGGGGCGGACAATCCGAAAATCAAAAAGAATACGCTTTTTCTTTCCATTTTTCACGAAAACTACCATCGTTTGACAGGGAGAAAAGACAACTTTCGTTTCGAATTTTACAACAGAATACCCATATCCAGGGGACTCGGAAGCTCTTCGGCGGTGATAGTCGCGGCGTTGGCGGCCGCATATACGGTTGCCGGCGTATCGTATACGAAGCG
Source organism: Campylobacteraceae bacterium (assembly GCA_027026055.1). Taxonomy (GTDB): domain Bacteria; phylum Campylobacterota; class Campylobacteria; order Campylobacterales; family Sulfurovaceae; genus JALVPA01. The sequence continues at coordinate 2,213 of JALVPA010000213.1, forward strand.
AGAAATACTCAATAGGGCGTTACGCTACGAGCATCATCCCGACAATATCACGCCCGCGGTGATGGGCGGATTTAACGTCGCGTGTATCGAAGGCGAAAAGGTTTATAGCAAAAAACGTCGCTTGCCGGATTATCTCAAAGCGGTGGTAGTGGTGCCGGATCGTACGATATCGACAGCCAAATCGAGAACCGTATTACCGAAGATGTATCGAAAAGAGGAGACGGTTTATTCGCTCTCCCGTGCCGCGTATATGACGGCGCTGTTTATGACCGAGTCGTGGGATTTGCTTCGTATCGCTTCCAAGGACAAACTGCATCAAATCAGACGGATGAAAATGATGCCCGAGCTTTTCGATGTCCAAAAGACCGCGCTCAAAAACGGTGCGATTATGAGTACGCTTTCGGGTTCGGGTTCGACATTTTTTAATCTCGT
>JALVPA010000214.1 GCA_027026055.1 Campylobacteraceae bacterium
TCGACAAAGGATACGACGGCACCGTTTCGCTCGTGAAAGAAAACAAAGCGACGGATAGTTTAAGCGACGACGAAAGATACCTCCTCGAAGGAGTATTGTTCCCTTCGGGTAGTAAAGTAGCCCTCCTGCGCAAAGGCGACGAAACATTGGCGCAACGCCTCAAAAACGGTTTCAAAAGTATCGACAAGATGCTTTACGAATGGGCGGTCAAAGAGGGATATATGCTCGAAAATCCTCAAAAAACGCGTGTTCGTTTTATCATGAAACAGTTACTTATCCTAATCCCTTTTGCCCTCTTGGTCATCTATAGTCTCTATCGACAGATGGGGACGGACGCGCTTTTTGCGGTCATTTTTCCCGCAATCTTCGGAACTATCGCCGCTTTAATGCTTTTCAATAAAAAGTTACCGTGGCTACAACGTCTTACGGGCGGACTTTTTTTGATCGGTGCCGTTGTGCCGATACTGAGCATACCTTCGGAACACGGCATAGCGATTTCGGATATCTTGACCGGCGCGCTCGGTGCGCTTCTCGTGGCGATAGGCGCCGTTGCGTATCTCTACAAAAAGATCGGAAAACTCTCGCCCAAAGGCGCACATATACGTAAGCACCTCGAAGGGCTCAAGGTCTTTATCTCCAGAGTGAAAGAGGACGAAATCGCCCGACGCTTGGAAGAAGAACCCGACTATCTCGAAAAACTTCTCCCTTACGCCATGCTTTTCGGCAAAACGAAACATTGGCTGCAGTTTTACGAGATACTCGACCGTCCTACACCGATATGGCTGGAGGGAGATATCCGCGACATCGATCGCCTCGGACACTCCGTCGCCGCGGCAAGCACGCTTCCTTCTCAAGCGAGTACGGGCGGCGGATTTTCGGGTGGCGGCGAATTTTCGGGTGGCGGTGTCGGCGGAGGCGGTGGCGGAAGCTGGTAAACTATCACACACCTATATTATACGTTATTAAAAACGTAATGATATGCCCGGTACGATAATTTAGCGAACCTTCGTGCCGTCTCGATGCCAATACTCGCCTCGGATAACATGACCCTCTTCGTCCAAAATCACTTTGTGCTGCAACTGTCCGTTTTTAAACCAAATACGCTCTTCACCTACGGGTAATCCCGCTTTGTAGCGGCGTTTGAGTTTCGGATTGCCGTTGTCATACCAGCTCTCGAAAAGTCCCTCTTTCTTCCCGTCGCGATAATGTGCACGTTCCAGCAACGTTCCGTCGGGCGCGTAAAAGAGACTTTCTCCCGTTTTGTAGCCGTGATCGTACGACTCGCGTTGTTTTAGCGTGCCGTCTTCGTACCAGACGCGGTTGGTACCGTGAAATTTTCCCTCTTTGAAACGATATTCGAGACGTTTAGCGCCACTTTTGTACCACATTTTCTCCATACCGTCTCTCAGACCGTTTTTGTAAGATATTTCGCACATTTTGGCGCCGTTGGCAAACCATTTACGTTCTATACCTTCTTTTTTTCCCGATTTGATCGTTACCTGCGATTTTTTGTTGCCGTTGCGATGCCAGCAGGTACGTACGCCGTTTTCCACCCCCGCCACATAGGTGCGCTCTTCGCGCAATCTGCCTTCTTTGTCGTAACGCCATACTTTACCGGTATAGGGGATGTCGGGACGCTTCTTGTCATAAAGCAAAGCGGTGCTATCGATTACGGTTTGCGTCGCGGGTATCGCACCGAAAGTATCGCCTACCGCAACGGAGAGAAGACTCGCCATCACCAAACCGATCGTCAATGCCCTTCTTTTCATACGCACCTCGCCACACTGAAAAATATACGGGATAATTGTACTTCTCTACGGTTAACGAAAAGATGCTACCATACGATAAATTACGGAAAGGAAAAAGTATGGCGACACCGCAAGAAAAAGAGTTTGCGCAGCTTAAAAACGAAATCAAAGCCGAAGTCAAAGCGATTTTCAAGACCAATATGAAGATTTTCGACTGGGACATTCCCGAAAACGACGACAGAGCCTCGGCACAGCTCATACTTCAGGCGATGCAAGAGGCGATCGACGAGATCAAAGCCGATGTCGAAGCAGGCAGATACGACAACTACTAATCGTCGAACAACACCCAACCGACATATGGAGAATCGATGAGCCAAAGCAACCTAAAACATCTCGAACGCATCAAAGACCGTATCGAACGTTCGTCGGAACTCAGCGAAGAGGAAAAAAGCAACTCGTTTAAGCATATCGAAGAGTGGTATGCCGAAGACAAAGCATGGGGTACCTTTATCGCGGAACTGGCGAAGATATCGCCGAAAATCGAAGCGATTTTGGCGGAGATGGGACTGATATGATCAATCCGCCTCTTTGATGGCAAGCAGATACTCCCAAGGGTGCGGTTTTTTCAAAATCAAAAAGACCTTCGACATCACCCGTTTGCGCGGCACCGCACCGAAAAAGCGGCTATCCGCCGAATTGTCCCGAAAATCGCCCAACATCAGATAATGTCCTTCGGGTACCGTTTGTAAGGGTAAACGTTCCAGTTCGGTCGGTACGATAAGCCCCCAATCGTGCACCACGCCGTAATATCGTCTATAAGGATCTTTGATGAAATAACCGTTCGGTGTCTTCACGACGGTAAGTCGGTGACGCGTCGCAAATCTGCGTGTGTATGCGGAATCGCCCTTTGGTTGCAAATAAAACGAACGCCGCTTCTGAAAATAGCGATCACCGGGCAACGCCGCGCAACGCTTGATATAGAGTCTTCCTTCGGGATCGAGCGGATGGCGAATCACCAGCAAATCGCCGCGCGCTATCGTGTCGATGCGACGTTTGCTCAAAACGATGTCTCCTTCGACAAGACCGTAGTTCATACTCGTACCGTCGATTTTGTAGATACGATAAGAAGCAAAAAGGTACAATCCGACACCGAGCAAAAGCACAAAAACGAAAAACCTACCGCGCATCGCTTCTTTTTTCCTCATTATGTAGCAAGGCGTACGGATCGATACGATAAAAGGCTTTAAGTGTTTCGTAGAGGGGGTAAATCGGTATCGTTTTGAGCTGCTCGTAACAAAAAGCTCCGGGCAAACGCAACGCGGGCAAACAGGCGTAATAAGCGATAATCGCTTTCATCTCGTCGGTGATTTCAAGACCGATACCTTTAAACGCCTTCGTCTCGACAAAACGCATGATCGATTGTTCCAACTTCGTGCGATCGGAAGCGGAAAGGAGACGATAGTAAGGGAGTTTTTGAAGATAACGACGATAGATTTCCGGAAAAGGCGTATGCACGATCTTCTCTTGCAAACGTCGTTCGCGATAGCTGCCCCTAATCCACACGCCCACCCATGCAAAGAACAAAAAAGCGAAAAAAAGAAGCATATGCAAATAGTAGGCTTTCATACTACTCCTTTGTCTCTTTTTCTTCCGTAGGTGTCTCCGACTGTACGCGTATCTTTTCTTTTTGCGCCTCGGAAGTATTGGCACGCGTGGCGTTGCGTCGCTGGATATGGAAATGGAGATTGGAGAGATACTCGACCATCACGACGCTAATTCCCGTGGCGATAACCACATTATAATCGAATGTGGTCTCCATCGCCAATATCACGGCAGTAAGCGGCAACTTCATCAAGACCCCCATAAAAACCGCCGCGCCAATCGCCGCAAAATAAAAAGGCTCCACCGCAAAATGTACGGCGCTAAAGGCTTCGGCAAAACCGTAACCGATCAAGGCGCCGATACTCATCAACGGCAAGAAGATCCCCCCTACCGCATTGGCGTAGATGGCAACCGTCGTACCGACAATGCGTAAAATGATCATCGCCAATATAAAATAGAGCGGAATGGGATTTTCGCTGTTGATCAGATGCATCACCATCGCTTTGCCCGAAAAGGCCGCATGCGGTTCGATCAGTAGTATCGTACCGACCACACCGCCGCCGATCAGCGCGAAAATATGATTGCGATAACGCGTCATTTTGGCGAAGATCTCCAAATCGATAAGCGAAAGTACGCGCTGTTTCAAAAAGAGATAAAAATAGACAAACGCAGTGATAAACGGAATAAACATCACCGTCGCAACCAGATACTCTTCATCGATCATCCGTCCGGTCGAGTGAATGAACAAAATCGGTTCGAGATAATTGATACTCACCGCAAACGCCACGACAGAAGCGAGGATGAGATAGGCGATGTATTGTTTGATAAACTGATAGGCGATATTCTCCACCGCAAATGCCATCCCCGTAATCGGCGAGACGAAAACCGCCGCGATACCGCTACTGGCTCCGAGACTGATCATCATCTTGATAAGCAACTGCTGCATCCCGAACACACGATGTATCTGATAGGCGATCATCGCTCCTATCCCTGCACTGGGACCTTCCGTACCCACGGCAAAACCCGTCGAAAGCGATAATGCCGAAGCGATGATTTTCAAAAAGAGCGTTTTAATTTTCAAAATCATTCTGTTTTGAGAGATTGACTCGGCAATCTCATTCACACCGTATTCGCGTACGTTTTTGTCTTTGGTAACGATGTAGTTGACGATAAAGATTGCCACTGTAGGTAACGCGTACAGGTACCAAACGGGTAGGTTCGGGATCGTTTCGAACGGATTGCCGAAAAAGAAGAGTTTCGTCATGCGGTCTATGAGAAATTCGTAAAAAACGATAAAAAAACCGCTTATAACACCTGTCGTGATTGCCGCAACGATAAGTTTGAAGATCATCGCCCTTTCGCCTCGCTTTGATCTTCGTAAAGCGAACGACGTATCTCCTCGGCGCTTTGGATATCTTTGAGAAAGTCTTGTTTGTTTACATAACCGATATTTTCATAGATACTTTGGCCGCTTTGGGGATCGATAAAAAAAGTGGAAGGGAAAAACTCCTCGTTGAGCATCACAGGATAGTTTTCGTCTTTTTCGGCAATATAAAGTACGTAACTTTCGCGAAGTCGTTTTGCCACTTGCGTATCCGAAAGTGTGCGCAGGATCAACTTTTCACACCACCCGCAATGCTCTTTGACGATGACGGCAATGAGCAACGCGCCCTTTTGGCGTGCCGCTTCGATCGCCTCTTTATAGTCTCTGTACGCGCCCGTTTTTTGTGCGGCTACATCCGCACTCATACTCCACACCCACAACGTCGTCGCCAACAAAATCATTACATATTGCCGCATCACACACCTCCGTTGCCTTGTTATTTTATCCTCTACAATTGAAAATAGACTGTGTTTGTTTTGTTTGGCGACGACCCGCCCCGTCATGTGTCGCAATATCGCCTCCACCGCAAAGACCGCGACAAACGCTCCCAATACATAAAAGCCTACGGTATAGGCATCTTTCGAGAGGTATGATAGAGTGTCAATCCCACTATCGAAAACATCACTACAACCGCCGCCGTTACCGTCCATCAATTCGCTCCCGTTTTATCGATACGAAACAGATGTCCCACGTTGTGCGACGCCTTGAATGATCAGCACCGTAATCGCCATTTTGAAACAATATCCTAAAAACCCGAAAAAACGAAGGCTTTCTTCTCCTTTTTCTTATGCTTTAGGCACATTATCGTCGAGCCATTTTCGGAAGATTTTCGCACCGCTAAGCAAAGCGATACCGTCGAAAAAGAGGCTAAAACCGACAAAAAGCCCGATGAGTACGACGGAAGTGTGCGGCCATCCGATCACAAAGAGCACGCCGAGCAACAACGATAAAAGCCCGTTGATCGCCCATACCCATCCGCCTTTGCCGCGAAAAAATGATCCCGCCAGCAAAAAGCTGTTGAAAGCATCCGCGAAAAAATAGACGGCAAAAAGCAATCCGAGCGTCGCAATCCCGCCTGTGGGAGAGACGACCATATAGGTACCGACACCGAAAAAGACGAGGCTTTTGAGCCATCCTTGCCAATGCGATTTATCGCTTTTATAGGTATAAAAAGCGGTTAAAAAACCGCTGAAAATCAATAACCACGCCGTAAACATCACAGTCGTAAGCGACATCAAAACGGGAAAAAGCGCTCCTATTATCCCCAACACGATAAAAATAATGCCCACCGTTTTGGCATGCTTGGTAAACAGCTCCGCTTGTTCGATCTCTTCGGGTAAACGCCACATACTAATCCTTCGTATTCGGTATGGACTATTATAGTACGTCTGCGTTAATGGGCGATACACAATACTCGCATCGTAAACGAATATATGTCGTATTTCGACCGGAACGGCCTTTTCGTGACGTCGGATTACAAACCGACCTCTTACGACATATCCGTACACTGTCACCTATTTTAGCTTTATCGCATATAATAGCCTCATGAAATATCTCATCACCCTACTTTTGATCGTCATCCTTTTGAGCTTCTTTCGCACTCGCCACGAAGTTTCCGTAGGCATCCCGTTGCAACAAACCGATACGATTCTCGCCGCGGGAGACAGTCTCACCTACGGATACGGTGCGACTTTCGAAGAGAGTTACCCTTCCAGGCTCGCACACTTAAGCGGATTGAACGTCGTCAATGCGGGTCTTAACGGCGAAACCTCCGCCGAAGGTCTCGCGCGACTTCCCGAACTTTTAAAAAAACACCGTCCTAAACTCACCGTTTTGTGCTACGGTGGAAACGATCTACTCCAAAAACGCCCCGTGACGACACTCAAATCGAATCTCATCAAAATGATAACGCTATGTAAAGCGTACGGTAGCGACGTGTTACTTCTTTCCGTCCCTCGTTTGACACTCTTCGGACTTGAACCGATGAAGCTCTATCGGGAAGTTGCCGAAGAGACGCAAACGCCTCTTCTCGAAGGGATATTGAGCGACATTCTCGAAGACCCGTCTCTCAAAAGCGACCAAATACATCCAAACGCGCAAGGTTACGAAAAATTGGCGAAAGCCGTGTACCGAAAATTACGCGAACTCGGCTTCATAACACGATAAATTCGATTTTCGTCATATCGTCCATCTGTCTCTCAACATACCGACGACATACCACTGCCCGCGATATTTTTCGAATATCACAACCAAACCTTGCCAATCGTATATCGAACTTTTCGTATCTTTACCCGACCAAAATATTTCGTAACCCAAACATTCACTATTTTTCGGACACGAAAAACCTTTCAACGTCTCAAGCCTTTTTATCCTATCGATAGGGCGTTTCGGTATCGTCAACATCGATAAAAACGCATACAGACTCATACCTATTTCGCGCCCCGAACCGTACGCTTTTCCCCAATACAGTTGTTTCGAACGGTAGCGATACGCATTTGCGATATCGCTTCGCCGAAAACGTTTATCCTCTTTGCCGCCGAAACTTACGTTCCACGTCAGCCTCACCCCTTCAATCGGATGAACGAATGCGGCAAGTTCCTCCATCCGACGGTTATCTATCGCCGCAACTATACGATGCAACTTTTTTCGCATCAAATAGGCTTCGACGAGGATGTCATCGTTACAATAACCGGAAGCCTCTTCGCTTCGCGGCATCGCGTCGAATCGATTCGACGCTCTAAGACGTTTTCTGTCGATTTGACGCAAGCGCAAAAAGAGGATGTTTCGATTATGTTTGTCCATCGTATAATCGACCGCGACGTCGCACCTATCTTTTTCGCAGTCAATCGCATAACGACATGCGGGTTTATCGTCGACAACAACATAACCTCTGTTTTCGAACGCAAGATACCGCGCATTGACCCATCCCCTCTCGATATCCTCTTCAAACGCTTCGTTACTACCTTGCAATGAAAAGATTTCACACCATATCGCATCCTTTACGCGTCGACACTTTTCGATACCGACTACGATCCCAGGTGGTAGCGAGCCTACTTTCTCACTACGATAATTCGGAGATTTTCGCACATTGAGGGCATCGTCGCCACCAATATCGACGACTCGGGCAAAAAGCCCGGGGTACAATACCGAAGCACCTACATCTCCCCCTATCACAATCGTCGAAAGGAGTAACGCTTTCCATTTCATCCTCGTCTTGCCTTTCTTTAAACGAAAAAACCATCCTTGCTTATATCGTGCCGAATCGTTTTCATTGTATAGCAAACGAAATTTTGTTCGCCTGAAGCCTCTTTCAATCTCTCTTCTGCTAAAATGGCGAAATTTTTTCCTCTCGAGGTACGAATGTGGTAGAGATACGACGATATACGACACAAAACATCAAAAACGACATCCTTTCGGGTGCACTGGTGGCTGTAGCGCTTGTACCCGAAGCGATCGCTTTTTCTTTCATCGCGGGCGTTTCGCCGGTGGTAGGACTCTATGCCGCCTTTATTATCGGGTTGGTTACCTCGCTGTTGGGCGGCAAACCGGGAATGATTTCGGGTGCGACAGGTTCGGTGGCGGTGGTTTTCGTCTCGTTGGGACTGTGGGTCAAACAACACTATCCGCAACTTGACAACGAAGCGCTCTCTTTTATGGTACTCAACTATATTTTACTCACCTCTATCGTAGCGGGATTCATACAAATTGCGGTGGGATTGCTACGGATGGGGAAGTTTATCCGTCTCGTTCCCCAACCCGCGCTCTTTGGCTTTGTCAACGGTCTGGCGATCGTCATCGCTTTGGCGCAATTGCCGTTTCTCGCTCCTTCGCATCCCGAACGTTACGACTCATGGGCGGCGCTGCTTGAGGCAAGCTGGGAGGAAAACCGCGTCATGTACCTCATCGTCGCCGCAACGATGCTTATCATGCAGTACCTCCCCAAAGCAACCAAAGCCGTACCCGCAGGACTTGTCGCCATCATCCTTATCACACTCGTTGTACATTTCGGCGGTATCGAAACCAAAACCGTCGGCGATCTCGCCGATTTAAGCCAAGTCTCTTTTCCGCAGTTTCACCTCCCCGATCTTGCACCGATATTTTCTTGGGAGTCGCTTACGGTCATCGTCAGTACGGGCGTGATCGTCGCGTTGGTCGGGCTTATCGAGTCGCTTTTGACCCTTTCGGTACTCGACGAAATGGGCGGTTCGCGCGGTAGCGGTAACAAAGAGTGTGTCGCACTGGGACTCGGCAACGTCGCCTCTGGGCTTTTCGGCGGGATGGCCGGTTGCGCGATGATCGGCCAATCGGTCATCAACTTCACTTCGGGCGGCTTGGGAAGACTCTCTTCATTTACGGCGGCATTGTTGCTTATTACTCTGGTCGTAAGTTTCTCCGATGTCATCTCGGCAATCCCCATCGCCGTATTGGTGGGTATCATGTTTATGGTGAGTATCGGTACCTTCGAGTTCTCCTCGGTCAAACGCTTGCGCTATATGCCAAAATCGGACGCTTTCGTACTCATCGTCGTCACGATCGTGACGATCTTTTTCGATCTCGCCGTAGCGGTGATAGCGGGCATTATCATCTCCGCACTTGTCTTTGCGTGGAAACACGCCAAAATCTTCAGCCGTACCCGTATGGAAGGGAACAAAAAGATCTATGAACTCGACGGACCACTCTTTTTTGCGTCGGTTACCTCCTTTAACGAGCAATTCGACGTCGAAAACGATCCCGACGAAGTGGTGATCGATTTTAAAAACGCCCGCGTCATGGATAGCTCCGGGGCCGAAGCAATCGACGCTTTGACGCAAAAATACAAAAAAGCGGGCAAAAAGCTCACCCTTCGCCATCTCTCCGAAGATTGCAAAAAGACGCTCAAAATCGCGGGACCTTTTTGTACCTACGAAGAGGATGATCCCACCTACAAAATCGCAAAAGATTTTTAAAGTTAATCTTCATTTATTTTTCAGTGTTATAATTTCTTGTCTTGCAAGCGGGTTTCGCCCTCTTGCGCATGAGTAAACGATCGCTTTCCTACGGACCGAGATCCACGTTCAAAAGGAGAACCGATGAAAACGACATCGATTGTTACGGCATCGTTTCTTTTAGGCTCCCTGCTTATTGCAAAGAGTTTCGAACAACAAGGTGTCGTCGTCAAAAGCAACGGCCAAATTTACCATGTCAGACGTATCATTCCCGAAATTTGCAAAAAAATCCCCATCGACAACCATATGCTTTGGACCGGGAACTACGCAAGCAAAGAGGTGCCCGAAGCGTGTAAGTCGACCTTTGTACACACCAAAGGCAAATTGCTTCCGATGCAACTCGAAGAGGGGTTGGAGACCTACGGCGAACTCGAAGTATTGGCAACCCTCAAAGAGATGCGAACCAATCCCAACCTCTTACTTATCGATAGTCGCAACGAAGAGTGGTACGAGTACCGCACCATTCCGGGCGCAATCAATATGCCGTTTCGCTACTTCAAATACCGAGACAACTACGAATTTCATTTCGAATACGCCCTCAAACATCTCGGTGTGACAAAAGACAAAGAGGGGGAGTACGACTTCACGCATGCCAAAACACTGGTGCTTTTTTGTAACGGTCCGTGGTGCAGTCAATCTCCGAGTATGATCTACGCTTTGTTGGAGATCGGTTATCCCGCGGAAAAGCTCAAGTGGTACAGAGGCGGTATGCAGGATTGGCTGGGAGCGGGGATGACCTCGACGCGCGATTAAACCCCCGCAATCATAAAGCACAAGATAAACGCGAACATCGGTACCATCGCCGTCATATAAACGACGCGGCGGGTGCGCAACGCTTTGTAAACACCCCAAAAAAAGAGTAGCGTCACGGCGACAAAAAGTCCTATCAAAAGGTTACCGCTCATCGAGTTTCTCCAACTCTTCCTTATAGAGTTTTTCGACGAGCTTGATACTATCGAGGGCATTGAGCAGTATCTTTTTGGTCGAAGCCAACGGTTTCATATGGATATTGGTCATCTGTTTGTCGATGCTCTCGTCCGCAAGAAGCGCCATCACCTCTTTTTCCAGCGAAGCGACAATCTCGTCGATGTTTTTTTCGATAAGCTTCATATCCATCATTTCGCCTTGGGTCGGAAGATCTTGATCACCTCTTCGTTGGCTTCCATATAAGCGCCGCCGATGAGATCGATACAGTACGGTACGGCGGGAAAGACCGCATCGAGACATTCTCGAATCGATTTGGGTTTGCCGGGAAGATTGATAATGAGCGATTTGCCGCGAATTCCCGCCGTCTGACGCGACAATATCGCCGTGGGGACATACTGTAGACTCACCGCACGCATCTGTTCGCCGAATCCCGGCAACAGTTTGTCGCACACCGCTTCGGTCGCTTCGGTCGTCACGTCTCTGGGGGCGGGACCCGTACCGCCGGTCGTGACAATCAGATCGCACCCTTTCTCGTCGGCAAGTTCTTTGAGCGTCTCTTCGATAAGCGCTTGCTCGTCGGGGATACAACGATACTCGTATTCGCACGGGTTGTGCAAATACTCCGCCATCGTATCCATAATCGCCTTTCCCGATATATCGTCGTAAATGCCTTGCGAAGCCCTGTCGCTTGTAGTTACTACACCGATGCGTATCGTATCCATATCATCGTTCCTTTTTTACCTCTTCTTCGGAAAATCGTCGATCTTTGTGCGACAATACATAAATACCGCTGCTATTGTAATCGCAAGTCTATCACAAGAGCGCTTGTCAAGAGATTTTCAACAACACTTTATCCAACATCGACGTAGAAAATATCCTTTTGGCAATCCCCAAGATCCAAGTCGCTTTGGTAATATAGTAACGCGGTTTGGGGCGCTGCGCAACGATAATGTCGTAGACGACCTTCGCTACGGCGTCGGCATCGCGGTTGAACGGCACTTCACTCTTTTTGGCTTTGAGACTCTTTTCGTAGCGTGCTTTGAAAACGGAGTGTTCTATATCGATTTTTTCGCGGAGCATCCGCATCGCCGTCGCTCTGAATCGGCTCGTAATCGGACCGGTATTAAGCAAAACGGGATAGATCTTCGTTCCCGCAAGCTCCAATCGTAAGGTATCCGTAAGCCCTTCTATCGCATATTTGCTGGCGTTGTAGGCACCCCTGCCAAAAAGCGAGACCAACCCTAGTACCGAAGAGTGCTGGATGATTTTGCCGTAGCCCTGTTCGCGCATGACGGGGATGATTTGTCTGGTACATTCGTGCAAACCGAATACGTTGGTTTCGAACTGCTCGCGTAGCACCTCCGTCGGTACGTCTTCTATCGCACCGGGTTGTCCGTAGCCGGCATTGTTAAACCAAACGTCGATACGCCCCTCTTCTTTTAATACGGTCTCTATCGTCCTTGCAATTTGAGCGGAGTCGCGCACATCGAGTTGCAAGGCGTTTTCGAATCCCTCTTCTCTCAAACGCGCCACATCTTCGGGGTTGCGCGCGGTCGGATAGACTTTGATACCGCGTATGCGCAGATAGTGCGCCGTTTCGTACCCGATACCCGACGAACATCCCGTAATGACCGTAACAGACATCAACACTCTCCTCCTTCTCGTCTACCGAAGAATCGCCTTCGATGAGTTTCCAGCGATTATACCACGAAATACGACTATAATAGGTTTACAAAAATATACAAGAGGAGCGAAAGATGCCCGAAAGCGTCACGAAACATTCTTTCGGATACACACTGACGGTCTTGGCGGCTATCGTCATTATCTTGGCGGGATTGAAAATCGCCGCCGTAATTGTCGTACCCTTTTTACTCGCTTTGTTTATCGCCGTCATTTTGTCGCCGGCTTTTTTACGCCTTTGCGATCTACATATCCCCAAAGCTATCGCCTTGCTGATCGTGATTTTGTTTCTTATCGGTACGGCCGCGCTGCTACTAATGCTCATCGGCAGTTCGATACACGAATTTACTCAAAATGTGCCGATGTACAAAACCAAACTGCACCAAGATTTTGCGGCGATGACCGAAATGCTCAAAAGCTACGGTATCAGCCTTCCCAAGGAGGAAGTAATGGCCTTTTTCGCTACCGACTCGATCGTAGAGTATATCGCCAAAACGTTACGCTCTTTGGGCGGATTGATGACCAACTCGATGATGATCGTCTTGACGGTGGCCTTCATGCTTCTGGAAGTGTCGCAATTTTCGAAAAAGATCGCTTCGATCGACTCTCCTCGTCTGAATGCCTTCGTCGAAGTCAGCGACACGGTCAAGCACTTCATCCTGCTCAAATCGATCACGTCGTTGGCGACGGGAGCGATTATCGCGTTCGGTTTGCATATGCTACATATCGACTATGCGGTGCTGTGGGGCGTTTTGGCCTTTTTACTCAATTTCATCCCCAATATCGGTTCGGTTATCGCGGCCGTTCCCGCAGTGCTGATGGCTTTGATACAGTACGACATCAACGTCGCAATGTTGAGTGCGACGCTCTATCTCTTTGTCAATATCACAATAGGATCGATTCTCGAACCGCGTATCATGGGAAGAGGATTGGGGATCTCGCCGTTAGTGGTCTTTTTATCGTTGATTTTTTGGGGATGGTTGCTCGGTCCAGTCGGCATGCTGCTTTCTGTTCCGTTGACCATCATGGTCAAAATCCTTCTCGATGCCACCAAAGAGACACGATGGATAGCCATACTTCTCGGAAACGGCTAACGCTTCGTATGCATCAGAAGAATTTCGTACTCGAGATAGTTCAGCGGATAGTTTCGCATCAGCCGCTTCGTCTCTTTGTATCCCAAAAGATTGCGCCCCCCGCTCACACCGCTTCGTTTCATATACCGAAACATCTCTCTCACCGAATCGAACGCCAACTTATATCGAAGTGTCTCTATCGGCGCATTGAAATGTTTTTTCAAAAGTTTTTCTACCTCTTCGGCATCTCGAAGTAACGGAGCGATACCCGCCGTACGATGCAAAGTACGGAAGGTGCCCGAGGTAAAAATAGCCAATGTCACGGGAGTGTGCATCGCAGCAATTCGTCCCAGTACCCCATCCAAATCCTCCATCCACTGCAGTGCCGAAGCCGAAACGATGCGCTCGAACTTCTCATCTTTTAACCTCTCGAAAAGTACGGAATCGTTCAAATCGGCACGGATCAACTCGACTTCATCCCCTTTAGGATGTCTTTTTAACATTCCTTCCGCAAAATCGACACCTACGAACCGCCGTAACGACCAATCGACGGCACGATAAACTCCTCCGTTTCCGCATCCGAGATCAAGTATCGTTTCGGGAGGTTCTTTTCGTATACGCGCGATCATCTCCTCTATCACTCTTTTTTGAATCACGTTAACACTATCGTACTGGTGTGCATGTCGTGAAAATTCACGCGCTATTCGCATAAGAAATGACCTCGTAAAAATTTTTGGGACATTATACCCCCCTTCCCGTAAAAGAAAGGGAGAAGAATGTTTTTGGGGAGGGAAGAGTAAAAACAAACTATTCGGGAAGGGGTAATGCAATTATACGCCCTGGAGATTAATCCATAGTTAATAATTGTGATTTTTTCATAACAATTTATCTATTTCCTCCGCATTTTCCCGCGGCACACTTCATCGTCCTCGCTTTTTTCGCCTTCATCTCCGCCATATGCGCTTTTCGATGCGCCATCAGATAGGACAACTGCTCGGGTTTCAAGACCGCTTTGGTCTTTTCGATACAGCGCAGTTGCGCTATCGTCGCATCGGCTTCGAGTGCGGCGAGCTTTTTAACCTTCTCTTCCAACGAAGCGGCACTCGCCCCCTCTTTCGAAGCGCGAACGATCTCTTTGGTCAATGTCACAATCTGCGGTTTGAGCGATTTGACCGCCGACATGGTCTCCTTGCGTATCTCAAGCAGTGCGTTTTTTTGCGTTTCGCTCAGACCAAGCGCTTCGTCGTCCCAATGTTTCGCCACCTTTTTTGTCAAATGGGGCAATCCGTGTTTGATCAAAAAAGGCGAATGCTTTCGCATATGTCTTTTCGGCATCGTTTTCGGCGCTTGCTGCATCGCCGCACCGCATTTTCCCGCGGCACATTTCATCCCTTCCGCTTGCGTATCGACGGCAATCAGCGCAACGAGAGCAAGTGAAGTCATTAATCCTTTTTTCAACATCGTTCGATCCTTTTTTGTGAAATGGCAATTCAATGGTATCGATAGAGAGTAAATCGTCGGTAAACGCCGTTTCAGACTTCGTCGTAAAGTTTCCACTGCATCGGTTCGTCACGCGCCAACAAACGCAACCGATAACGCAGTTGTTCCGCTATCACTTCGTTTTTCGCCAAAAAACAAAAAAGTCGCGGACTATACGGACGATGTTTGACGATAGAGACGTGAGGATAACGACGTTTCAACATCTCTTCTATCGCAAATGCCTGTTCTTCGTGAGACATGCATCGACCAAGATGCTGATAGAGCATCACCCATTCGACCCCGGGTAGCGTATAAAAACAGCGAATCTCTTCGGCAAAAATATATTTGTGTGCGTTGGCTTTACGACCGAAATCGTCATAAGATAAAAGCGACATATTTCGACGCGTGCGATCGCATCGCAGCGCCATCCCGTTGTCCGGCGCCACGGCGACGGCATGCGCACCTTCGGCGAAAGCGACGGCACGACGCATCCAACGCACTCTGTCCTCGAACGCTTTCGGTACCTTTTCGTAAAAATAGCGCGCACGTTCCAACAAACGCATCTTCTCCAGCGCTTCGACACGCCGTTCGTCGTTTCGTACCAATCGATACAAACGTTCTTGCAATATCGTATCGCATCCTGCGATACGATCGAAATAGTCCGTAATCGCACCGTCGTTGTTGCGTTCGTTTTCGCCGCAATGCCAATACCATATCTGCGCCAACGTTTTCGTTTCGAACGCACCACCCTGTGCAAAGAGATGACGCAAAAGCCGAAATTTCGCGAAATCGCCGACATCGCCTACGTATTTGTCTTGCATACACGCTTCCTCTCAAAGCTTTTCGAGCAACGAGACGAGAAACGCCGTCGACTCGTAACGTTTCGCCGTCTCGAGGAGGTAAGCACGCGTCAACGGAATATCTTTCAAATAGCCGCTTTTTCCGTCGCGAAGATGGAGCCTCGCAAAAATCCCCAGTACCTTCAAGTGACGTTGCATCCCCGTATAATCGAACCATCGTACGAAAGTATCGTCATCAACGTCGATGCCTTTTCGATCCCGAAAATAGAGTGCCAAACGCACCGCCTCGTCACGTTCGTACGCAAAATAACAATCTTTCAACAACGAAACGAGATCGTATGTCACACCGCCCGAACGAGCGTCTTGAAAATCTATCACCCCCAGATCGTTTCGGGAAATCGGCATGAGGTTTCTACTGTGATAATCTCTATGGACAAATACCCCTTGCGGTTGTTCCAATACGGTATCCGCGATATGCACAAACGTCGCTTCGAGCCTCTCCTCTTCACGAGAACTCGGACGATATCCCAACCATTTCGAAAGATACCATTTTTGCATCAACGCCATCTCTTCAAGTAAAAAAGCGCGATCATACGGCGGAAGTCCGTCACACGACGCTTTTTGGATACGTAGCAACGTCTCGATTGCCGTTTTGTAGAGTGTCGATGCGTTCGAAACCGTCAATCGATCCAACAGATGTTGCGTCCCCAAATCCTCCAATACCAAAAAACCTTCTTTCATATTTTTTGATATGATTTTAGGAACATGCACCCCTTCTTTGTCGAGCCTGGCGGCGATATCGACAAACGGCACGAGACTGTTCGGATCCGAGGAAGCGTCCATCACGACGAAACTGCCGCCTTTCATATCGTCGACAAAACGAAAATAGCGACGAAACCCGGCATCGGAAGACGCATAACCGAACTTTCGCACCGTATACCCTTGCGATTCGAGCCAGCTTTTTATCCTATCTTCCGCCCGCATACCATCCTCCCGAGACATATGGTCGTAACGCTCCCGTAATACCGCGCATATCGAGTCGTTTGCGACGTATGCGCGCATAGGCCAACCACGCTGTCATCATCGCTTCCAAATAGGCGGCTTGTTCGCTTATCGTCGTCTCGACATCTCCCAAAAGCGCCTTTATACGTTCTACCAAAAAACCGTTGTACGCTCCGCCGCCGCACAAAACGACTTTTTCCGCTTTATTCTCTATGATCGCCTCGCAAATCGTTTGCACAGTAAGCTCCAAAAGCGTACGTTGCACATCCTCTGCAGATAGCCTATCGACACTTTTGAGACGATCTTCGAGCCACGTTTCGTCGAAATAGCGCTTGTCCAAGCTTTTGGGAGGTTTTTTCGCAAAATAGGCATCGGCTTTCATCGACACAAGCAACCGGTGCGATATCTTACCCTCTCTCGCCCACTTACCCTCTTTGTCGAAAGGGAGATTCAAATGCTTTCGTACCCACAGATCAAGAAGCGCATTGCCCGGTCCCGTATCGTAACCCGAAACATTCTCGTCGTCCAAAATCGTCACATTGGCGATCCCTCCGATATTCACTACCGCGATCTTTTGCGCCTTCTGCGCAAACAGCACCCGATGAAATATCGGCGCCAGCGGCGCTCCTTCTCCGCCCAACGCCACATCCTGGCGCCTAAAGTCCGCTACGACATCCGTACCGCACATTACGGCAACTTTCCCCGGATCGACGATTTGCAGAGTCAACCCCTCCTCGGGTTTGTGTAAAATCGTCTGACCGTGAATGCCTATCGCTTCGACGGTATCGAGGTCGATTTCATGCTCTTTCGCGAAGCGCTCTATACATGCGACATAATACTCCGACAAACGCTTTTGCGCTTTTAGCGTCTCCATCAACCCGACCTCTTCGCGCATACAACTACGCAACTGCCTCGCAAGCTTCTTTTCAAACGGATATGTCTCCGCCTCAAGCGCTTCGCAGTGCGTTTCGTCGATCCGGCACAGTGCGATATCCACTCCGTCCAACGACGTGCCGGTCATGATTCCGAGATACAACGATTTCATGCTTGCATACTACACTATCGCCTCTTTATAGCGGGTTAATTCGTTTTTTTGTGTATAATAAGGCATCAAATTCGAAAAAGGAAGCGATCGATGTTGAAACGTTTTACAATCGTAGGGGTAGTCGCGAGTGCCTTGTTACTCGGCGGATTACAAGGATGCGGAAAGAAAAAAGAACAGACGCGACAGGCGTCGCAACAGTACGTTGCCCCTCACAAAACGCCTCAGGAGCGTCAAAAAGCGCTTCGTAAAAAGATCGCTTCTTTACAACAATACGGAATCGACGTCAACCGTACTTCGGCAAACAGCTACCTACTACGCGTCAACGATGCGAAAAAAGCGGCATTGGCTCTATCGGGATTCTTCGGCACTTCCGCGATTACACCGGAAGATATCGACGATATCGCCGCACTTGTCGACGGTACAAAAGCGAAAATCGACATCGACTGGGAAGCCTATATCGCCGATAAAAAAGGAAGCGTCCGAGTGTTCTACCGCGGTAAAGGAGACGAAAAGGGATTACTGAAAAAGCTCATCGACAAAAACGCCCTTGCCGCCGCACTAACATTCGACGCCAAAGATCGATTTGTCCGTGCGGATATGCGCGATATCGACGAGAACGACACCGACGGCAACGAAACGGTCGGGATCAAGATGCACGGTACCTATCTTTCGGCGGACTATCCCGTCGTGGACAACGACAACATCGTCCATTATGCCCTTAAAAGTACCGCTTTCGTCGCTACCGACAAAAACGACGCAACGGAGACAATCGCAAAAGCGGGCTACGAAAAGCTCTCGTGCGACTTCGATAAAACGAACGATATCTACGGGAAGGAAGCGTGTCGTTTTCCTCGTATCTATTTTACGATAGATACGACACGGCAGGACGAAAAAGCCGATTTCAATCTGACCGACGTCGCTTTCGGTTACGATGTCACGAAAGAAAACGGCAAAGTCAAAAGTACCGCCGACTTCGTGATACCGAAGATCACGGGAATATACTTCGACAAAACGCTACGCCAAACGGCCAAAATCCGTCTTGACAATTTCGCCTTCGATATGATCACGAAAAATATCGACGAAGCGATACTTAAAGCGTTTTACGCGCTTTCGCGTCAAAACGGCACCGACATCAACGCCACGATACGAAAAACCTTCTCTTTGTTTTCGGAACTTTACGCACACGGTATGCGTTTCGAATACGATATGAAACTAAACGCGCTCGATATCGATACCCATGAAGGAAATATGACTTTACAAGGCCTTAAAGCCGAAGGCGACGGTACTTTCGACGACAATATCACTTATCGCGACATTTATACCGTCGACACGGTGCGTTTCGATAAAACGATACCGCAGAAACAACGCTTGGCGGTAGATAAATTGACATTCGGTTATCGTATCGAAAATCTCTATAACTTCCTTCCCGAAGTTTTCCGCATCTCTTCCGAACTGCTTCAAAACGCAAACAATCCCACGCCGAATCCGGCAATAGAGTCGCAATTCGCGAAAATAGGTGAGAAAGCGATAAACAACGGCGTAAACTTCGCCCTTTCTCCCGTTGCATACGACACTATTCTCTACGAATCCGAAAACGAAAAAACGGAACTCGGCAAACTCTCTTTAAATTTGCATGTCGGCCTAAAGCCCAACACACTCGCTATCGATTTCAACAATCCTTTGGTCTTTATGATGTTGATCGGTTATCTGGATGCGGAAGGCAAACTCGTCCTTCCGAAAAAGGACCTCGAGCAGATTTCGAAACTCTTCCCGCCCGAATTCGTCGCGATGCTGATGATGTACGCAACCTACGAAGGCGACAATGCCGTTTTCGTTTTCGAATTTAAAAACGGACAAGCGACGATAAACAAACAACCGCTCATGTAAGTAAGCGCTACCGTCGCTTGTACGCTCCGGCATTATCGCCCGGCACACAAAAAATTCACAAATTCTTTCTATATTTCTCTACATACTTTCGTAAAGGAGTAGAGATGAAATCCGCATACGCAAAAATCCTTGTTGCAATGTTTCTCGTATCTTCCGCATTATCGTTCGTTTATGGATACGACAACGACCGTTACGAACGTGTCGATATCGAAAAATGGGATCGTCATTACGGCGTATATCGTACCGTAAAACGCACGTTTCGAAACAGACACGAATTCGAACGCCTACGTAGATACGACAAAAAAAGCGTTTATCGTCGTTCCACATCGACATACCGTTCGACATATACAAAGCACGTTTCGCAAGAACGGACGAAAGATTTCCATAAAGTATACGGGCATCGACCCTCTCGCTTTCGACACCGTAGCAGCAAAGCCAAACCTCATCGACACCCCAAACGCGGCTGGATATTGGCATACCGATACGACAGAGCCGCATTTTACGATCGCTACGGGTATCGATACGGATATTTCAATCGTTACGGATATTTTTTTGAAGGCGTCTTCTATCGATACGACCGCCACTATCGCTATCGCGACAGAATACGCGGACGAGGTCTTTTCGACAGACATTACTATGCACCGGCAGATCGACAATCGTACGGGTTCTGCCCCTAAAAAGGCCTATAAACGGCCTTGCGTGCGCTTCGCGAAATCGTAAAGAACCGTTTCTCCTTTTACTTTCCTATCGTTTTCAAGGCCTTTGCATACGCACCCGTACGCATATAGGCTTCGAGAAGCCCTTTCTTGCTTTCCGTGTCTTCGGCATCGAGCGCAATCGCTTTCTCGTACGCTTCGATAGCTTTTTTATACTGCGTCAGACGCATATACAAATCTCCCAACGCCGCAAAATAGAATCCTTGCGCACTATCGAGTCCTATCGCTTGAAGCAGCAATCTTTCGGCCGTCTCAAACGCCTCTTCTTGCAAATAAAGCAATGCCAGATAAAAATAGCTGTTCGCATAAAGACCGTCGCGTATCAAACTCTCTTCGAGGTAGTGTTTGGCTTTTTCGTCGTAACCGTTGAGAAAACACGCGTACCCGATATCATAGTAGATCGCCGCATCGGCCGCATTCTCGTCGAGCGCAAGCCCACGCTCGAAGTGACGTATCGCCTCTTTCGTCCGCGAAAGCGATTCGTCTTTTTCATAAAGTTTGAGCTGACACACCGCTATCATCATATGGGTGTCCGCCGCTTCTTCTTGGAGCAACAAACGCCGAAAGAGCGCCAGCGCTCTTTCCGTATCGCCTTGGACGAAATAGAAATGCGCCGCCTCGTGCAAAACGTCCTCTTCTTCGGGCATCACGGAAAGCAAATGAGCATAAATCGCCTCCGCTTTTTCTTTCTCTCCCTTCTCTTCAAAATAAAGGGCGTCGTCCAAAAGCGCGTCGAACCCCTCGTTTCGCATCCATTCGTAACGACGCGTCACGCCGTTTTCTTCATTGAAACTATCCATACCGATATTGTAATATATTTTCCACAACAAACAAGAAACGATAGAATAATATTTTATAATATCATTACAAATTGACCCTCTTTTTTCCCTTTTTTTCATTTCCCTATATACTTGAAAAGAGAAAAAGATTTGTTGGAGGGACGTATGTTTTTACATATCGATATCGATGCCTTTTTCGTCTCCGCGGAACGTAGCGTCAACCCTTCGCTGCGTCGTCGTCCCGTCGCGGTGGGTAGCCGTAGCAATCTCGAAATCTTCGATACCCGCCGAACGCATACGAAGTTGATGCAAAACAACAGCGGTGCATTCGTCACTCCCGTTTTTTACAACGACAAAGTGCGTACCTTCGAAAACTATTTCGTCGATCGCGATACAAACGGTGTCAAGATACGCGGCATCGTCACCACCGCCTCTTACGAAGCGCGCGCTTTCGGAGTCAAAACCGGTATGCCTATCGCCCAAGCGCTACGACTCTGTCCAGAGCTTATCGTCATTCCGGCACACTACCCGCTCTATCATACCCTTTCGGCAAAGCTCAGACATTTTCTCAAACGGCGTATACCTTCGGTCGAACAGTTCAGCATCGACGAGTTTTTTGCGGATACCGCCGGCTGGATCGACGATACCGACACGCTCCGCTTCGCCTATACGCTTCAATCCGAGATTTACAACCATTTCGCCCTTCCCGTTTCCATAGGGATCAGCCGCGCCAAATGGATCGCCAAACTCGCTACCGAATATGCCAAACCCTACGGTATCTACATGGTAGAAGATATCGACGATTTTATCGAAACGATTCCGATAGAGCGTTTTCCCGGTATCGGCAAAGGATTTGCGCAGCGTCTCGGTGCCCATCATATCCGCACTCTCGGCGATCTCAAACGCGCACGCTCGCTACTTTACAGATGGCACAAACCGGGCATCCGTCTCTATCTGCGCGTCACGGGACAGTGCGGCGAAGGTATCGGCACCAAAACCCCGCGC
>JALVPA010000215.1 GCA_027026055.1 Campylobacteraceae bacterium
TTTGTGCCGGCAACACGACATAGAGTTCTATCGTGGCTTTGGCGTGGTGACGCTTAAAATTTTCCGTGCCTTGTTGCGCAAAACCGGGAAGCTTGATTTCGTCCAGATTGGCTTCGTACGCTTCGACGGAGAGTGTCGCCAAATAGTGCTTTTCGTCGAAATGCGACACTTGATAGTTTTTGACTTTCAGTTGCGTTGCCAACACCCTGCAAAAATCTTTCGGCGGTGTCGGAAGCGCCCTGATAGGAACGGAAACGGCATCGAGCAAAAATTTTCGTTCTCCCAACGTGATCAACACACGCGGCAATACGACGGAAACCTCTTCAGGGGCTTGATAATAAAAGGTATAAAATCTCTCTTTTCCGTTTCGTATCAAAAGCGGCGTATCGATAATCGGCCGCACTTGTGCATCGCTCAAAGAAAACACGGGCGTTTCGTCCCACTCCGTCGTATCGAGAATCGTCACCGGAAATACTTGATGCGGATGAACATATTTGGGCAGATAACTATAGCTAAAACCGCCCTCGGCACGAAGAAGGGAAAAAAACGTCATGAAAGCCCACAACGTTAAAAGAAACGAACGCATCAGGATGCGAATCCTTCAAGCATCTTAATACCGTCGTCGCTGCCGAGTAACGCTTCTATCGCACGTTCGGGATGGGGCATCAGACCGAAAACGTTTTTGGTCTTGTTACATACGCCTGCGATCGAGGTGACCGAACCGTTAACGACGACGCGATTGCCTGCTTCGTCGGAGTAGCGCAACAACACTTGGTTGTTGGCTTCCAGATCCGCCAAACCTTCGTCGTCAATATAGTAGTTGCCGTCGGCATGGGCGATCGGTATATTGAGAATCTCGCCCTTTTTACACTGTTTCAAAAAATCGTTGTCGTTGTTTTCGACACGCAAATACTGATACTTGGAGATAAAATGCAGATTGTTGTTGCGTTTGAGCGCACCGGGAAGCAGTCCCGCTTCGGTCAAAATCTGAAAACCGTTGCAGATCCCCAGTACTTTGCCGCCCGCTTCGGCGTAGGCCGCCACCGCTTTCATCACGGGCGAAAAGCGTGCGATCGCACCGGAGCGTAGATAGTCCCCGTACGAAAATCCGCCCGGCACTACGACCAAGTCGGCATCTTCGGGAAGCGTTTGCGCTTCGTGCCAGACGATATGCGTTTCGTGTCCGAGCTTTTCGTAGGCGTATTGCGTATCGAATTCGCAGTTGGTTCCGGGAAATCGAAGAATGGCTACTTTCATCTTATCGTATCTCTATCGTGTAATCTTCAATGACCGTGTTGGCAAGCAGTGTTTCGCACATCTCTTTGACCTCCGCTTCGGCGGCGTTTTTGTCGTCCGTGGAGAGTTTCAATACGATTTGCTTACCGATACGGACATCTTCGACGCCTTCGAAGCCCAAAGAATCGAGCGCATGGTGCGTCGCTTTACCTTGCGGGTCGAGGACCCCTTCTTTCAAAAAAACGTTTACGATTGCCGTCGTCATGCATTACCCCCTAAGATTCTGTTAAGCACCTCTTCGTAGGCGACCTTGAGTCCGCCCAACCCTTTGCGGAAGCGGTCTTTGTCCATACTTTCGCCGCTCTCTTTGTCCCAGAGGCGGAAATTGTCCGGACTCAATTCGTCGATGAGGATGATATTGCCGTCGATATCGCGACCGAATTCGAGTTTGAAATCAACAAGGATCAAGCCGCGTTCGTCGTAAAAGGCTTTGAGTAGCGTATTGATGCGTCTTGCCATATAGCGGATATACTCCAGTTCGCTTTGATCTTCGACGAGTCCGAGGATAAGGCAGTGTTGGTCGTTGAGTTTCGGATCGCCGAGTTCGTCGTTTTTGTAGTCGAACTCCACCAAGGTAAAAGGGAGCACTTTGCCGTCTTCGATACCGAGGTTGCGGCTGAGGCTTCCTGTGGCGATGTTGCGTACGATCACTTCTATCAAAATCACTTCGGCTTTTTTGTGCAACATATGCGTATCGTCGAGCATTTTAACAAAATGAGTCGGGATGCCTTTGTCGTTGAGATACTTGAAGAGTTCGGTCGAGATCTTGTTGTTGAGCGCGCCTTTGCCAGCTTCGGAGGATTTTTTTTCTCCGTTAAATGCGGTCAAATCGTCTTTGAACTCGGAGATATAGTATCTCTCGTCGTCCGTAGACCAGATCTTTTTGGCTTTGCCTTCATAGACCAATTCGCGTTTTTGCATCGGCTATTTTCCTTTCTGTGATGTGATGATCAATGCTTTGAGGATGTCGACGGCCGTTTTGAGCTGCGCGTCGTTATAAAGCATCTTTTCCGTAATGATTTTCGTATCGTTTGTATCGGTAGCGTTGTTGTCGCTATCGACGGTAGCGTTCGTTTCGCACGCTTCCGTCGCTTTCGTACGGTTAGCATCGAGTTTCTCGAGCTCTATCTTCAAATGCTTTTTGAGGTCCTTCTCTTTCAGCAAGACGGGATCTTCCATATAATCTATCTTTCCCGGATGCACGACGATATCGGGTGTGACCCCTTTGGCTTGGATGGTACGGCCGCTGGGGAGATAGTAGCGCGCGACGGTAAGCTTGATCGCTTCTTTTTTGGCGACGGGAATGACGATCTGTACCG